>JAGHDU010000222.1 GCA_021159785.1 Staphylothermus sp.
ACTTTAAGCTTATGTTAGAATGGTGCCGCCGCGGGGATTTGAACCCCGGACAACCCGGTCTTCAGCTTCGCCAGCCCCTCCCATAAGAGGGGCTCCGGGCGCTCTCCCGGGCTGAGCTACGGCGGCATATATCAATAATATACCTTTATAGTTTGGGTTTATTAGTTTTATTAATATAGATAAGCGCTTTATTCCTTGATACGATATTTATAATATATGGTGATAGCATATGATGGCAGTTATTCTAGCAGGAGGATTTGGTAAAAGACTAAGACCATATACCGAAGAAATACCGAAACCATTAGTTAATGTCGCAGATAAGCCTATTCTCGAATGGCAAATTGAGTGGTTAAAACGCTATGGATTCGATGAATTCGTATTACTTGTTGGTTATAGAAAAGAAAAAATAATTGAACACATAGGTAGTGGAAGCCGTCTAGGAGTAAAGGTAACATATGTTGTCGAAGATGAACCACTAGGTACCGGCGGTGCTATTAAAAATGCCGAACATATTTTGTCTAAGGAAGAAAAATTCCTAGTACTTAATGGAGACATATTAACTAATCTGAACCCATTGCTACTTTTCGAGAAATTAGAGGAAAATCCCGAATTTGTGGCAGTAATAGCAAGCATACCATTACCTAGCCCATACGGTGTCTTGGAAATAAAGGATTCCAAAGTTACAGGATTCGTTGAAAAACCGAGAATAAAAGACTATTGGATAAATGCTGGTATATATGCAATGAAACCAGAAGCACTCAAATACTTCCCAGATAAAGGAGATTTGGAAAGATCTGCTTTTCCAGCAATGGCTAAGGACGGAGTATTAGGGGCTGTTAAGTACACAGAAGTATTCTGGAAATCTGTCGATACCTATAAGGACCTAGAAGAAGCTACAAAAGCTATCATAAAACTAGGTGGTAAGTTATAATTTTTCAGATTTTCCGGCTCTCATCATTGCCTCATGTGCTCAAGAGACCCTCTTATCATCATTTCATAAAATCTATGATATCAATAAATGCTCAAATATTTTAAACCGTTAATTATTAAAATATCCTATTGATAAATGGATATAAGTGATTATGCGGCGGTCGTCTAGCCTGGACTAGGACGCCGGCCCTCCAAGCCGGAGATCCCGGGTTCAAATCCCGGCCGCCGCACCACTTCTCCTTAAATTAAACCCAGCAATCCTAGAGCTATTCCTATTGGAATTAACGAGAGTATAACTAGGAATGGATGGATTTTCAATATACCAATGGTAATTATAACATATATAGTGATAATAGCTAGAGGTAATAGGTTGGATATTGGCATGTTCTTTAAGTAGACCTCCTTAAATGTAGTGTAAAGTGCCAAGGTAATGAGACCTATAACACCTGCTTTTAATACGTTTAGAACCGATTGAACTATTTTATTGTTTATATAAATCGACAAGAAATACACGATAGTAGTAATGACTGTGAATGGTGGTAATATAACAGCTACAGTCGCAACTATGGCTCCTATGAATCCAGCCATTTTGAATCCTATATAAGTTGCGGCATTAACTGCAATAGGACCAGGGGTTGAACCGGCGATAGCTATGAGATTAAGGTATTCATCTTTACTTATCCAACCAGCATCTTCAACTATTTCTCTCTCTATAATAGGCAGTATTGCCCAGCCGCCGCCAAATCCAATGATTCCAATTTTCAAAAATCGCATAAATAATTCTAAAAGCATTCTTAGAGATGACATTGAATCAGCCCTGGTTATTTTATGAGATTTTATCTTTGTAAAAAGAATTATTTAAACAATGTTTTAGTTTATCACGGTGTTATATTTATGTTTTTAATACGATTTGTCCTTTTACTCTTCCATACTTTAAATCTTTTAGTGCCTCATTTGCATCTGTTAAGTCGTAGATCTTGACTTCAGGTTGAATCTTTGCTTTTTCCGCAAGCTCAAGGAATTCTTTTACATCTTTTCTCGTGACATTAGCTGTTGTTTTAATTTCTCTTTCATACCATATGAGTTTATAATCAAGTTTTTCTATTGGCGACATATAGATTTCTCCAAGAACTACTCTTCCACCTTTATCGAGTTTTTTGAGTGCTTCAATGAATACCCATGAGACCGGTGCATATACTATTGCGGCATCTAATTTTTCGGGCGGGGTCTCTTCAGTTTTTCCAGCCCAATCAGCTCCTAGTTTGTAAGCATATTCTATTTTCCATGGTGAATGTGTGAATACGTACACCTTTAATCCGAGATATTTAGCTGCTTGTAAAATGAGATGTGCTGATGCGCCAAACCCGAATAAGCCAAGTACGCCTTCTTTTCTTTCCACCAAACCTGTGAGCTTAAGGGCTCTATATCCTACAGCGCCCGCACATAGTAAAGGTGCTGCGTGGGGATTATCATGTGTTTTCGGCATCCTATATATAAAATCCTTATGAGCAATCATGTATTCAGCGTATCCGCCATCAACACTATACCCGGTGAACAATGCCTTATCACAAAGATTCTCGAGCCCTCTTCTACAATACTTGCATTTTCCACAAGCCCAATAAATCCATGCAACACCAACTCTATCTCCAACACTAATACTATCAACATTTTTTCCAACTTCTTCAACAACACCCACAACTTGATGGCCGGGTATTAAAGGAAGTTTTATAGGCTTCAGTTCTCCCTCAACTATGTGAAGATCGGTTCTACATACACCACAATATTTTACTTTTATTAGTACTTCGTTGTCTTTAGGTTCTCTAACATCAATATCAGTTAGCTTTAACGGATTTTTCTCTATAGGGGAGGGTTCATACAGTACCATGGCTTTCAAAGTAATTCACCAGGAATAAATTATCCTTGTCATGATTATAACAATTTTAATAGGTAGGTGTAATATTAAATGCAAAGTAAAGCAACATATTTAGAATGGAATATTTTAACTATGACGTGGTGCTACTAAATTGTTCGGAAATATATTATACTATATTGTGCCCGAAACTATAATCAACAGTATTTATCTAATTGAAGAGATATTGTGTATACTGATGATAATGTTACTTGTAATTATTTCATTATTTGAAAGTCGGAGCATATATACTAAAGCCCTATTCACATTAGTTGGTCTAATTACATTAGCATTGCATTACTATGTTATATTGTATATGACTAGGTTTGAGAGAATTTTGATTTATCCAATACTTATCGTAGAAACTACGGCAAAGGGTAGTTCTATAAGTATAGATTTTGGACAATTAATTCTTCTCGGAATATTGATTATTTGGAGAAAACAAGTTATCAATTACTTTGAAAAAATCCTGAAACGTTCACGAGAAAGTGTTGTAGTGGATAATATTGAGGGTAATCATTCCTAATGTTAAATATGTTTTATGCACTATTCATGAAAGAATCAATAGATTTGTTGTTAAAACACGTATAGGTGGCGAAGACGTTTTTGTACATATAAATAATACCGGTAGATTGAGAGAATACCTAGTAAAAGGTAAACAGGGATTTTGTATACCTATTAATGGTAAAAAGCTGAAATATAGGTTATTCGCAGTATATGATAGAGGTTTCGGTGCATTAATTGATACGAACCTACAAGAGAAATCCTTCGAGACAATTATCGTTAATAAGTATGTCAAATGGTTAAAACCTTGTTCTATATTGCGTCGGAACATAAAGATGGGAAACGTTGTTCTTGACTATTTGTTGAAATGCGGAAATAAACTCGTATATACAGAACTGAAAAGTGCTGTGTTAAGAATTGATGAAAAGTATGCATCGTATCCTGATGCTCCTACATCTAGAGGACGAAGACAAATAGAGAAATTAATAGAGGTCTCTAAAAAGGGGGATGGTTCATTAATAGTTTTTGTTGCTGGATTACCGTTTGTAACAAGATTTAAGCCATATGCAGAAGGCGACCCCGTTATACCTATTCTTTTGAGAAAGGCATTAGAAAATGGTGTGCTGATTAAGTCTTTCAATGCATTTTTTGATCCAGTCATTAGAGGTATTGTGCTAGATAAAGAAGATCTAAAAATCGATATATAGATGATAAAGTAAAGTTAATAAACGCCATCAACATACAGACAAATACCGAGAAGCCGCCGTAGTATAGCCCGGCCAAGTATGCGGGCCTCTCGAGCCCGTGTCCACGGGCCCTCGATGGCCGTGCGCGGGAGACCCGGGTTCAAATCCCGGCGGCGGCACTATCTTTCTATATAGTATCCTTGTGTTCCTGGTGTTTTAGATTGAGTGGTAAGTTATTTGATAAGATATTGTTTCTATCGATGTTTTTGTGGATGAGTGTTGCATTGAATTTGGGTAGTTTAGGTTTTGTTATTGATGGATTGTTAAAAGTTTTGGAAGGGCTTAATGTTAATGTAAAAGCTTTAATTGGATCTTCTAGCACAATAGGCATGTTCATCGGGGCGTTGATTAGCGGTTTTATTGCTGATTGGTTCGGGAGAAAGAAAGCAATAACATTGTTTGTTATTGTTTTGGGTATTTCAAGTCTTCTATCTTACTTAGTAATGGATCCCATTTGGTTTATAATATGGAGGGTTATAGTGGGTATAGGAATGGGTGGATTATTGCCTGTAGTCGCTAGTTTAGTTTCAGAATATAGTGTTCCAGGAAACCGAGGGAGGAGAATTAGTTTATTAGAAAGTAGCTGGGCATATGGTTGGTTGATAGCAGTAGTTCTTGCTTATTTGTTACTAAACAGTCTTGGTTGGTTATATTACGGTGTACTTCTTGGTATATTATCGTTCTTATTTGGTATAATGGGGTTATGGATCGAAGAAAGCCCAAGGTACTTGTTAGCTATTGGACGTAGAGATGAAGCGATTAAACTGGCTGAAAAATACGGTGTTCCTCTACCGGAGATTCGTCCGAAGATAAGTATGTTTGATGGATTAAAGAAATTATTTGCTCCCAACTATAGAAAAACTACTATTGGTTTATGGATATTGTGGTTTACTATAACTATGGGAT
>JAGHDU010000102.1 GCA_021159785.1 Staphylothermus sp.
GTACACTCTACAGAATTTGCTAAGCATTTAATTTTAAAGAGAGAGATTCTACCTAAGAAAATCGTTGAATTACCTCCTGGGATATCTTCATCATTCGTTGATAAAGTAAAGAAATATTGTATGAGAAAGAAAAAGAAGAAATCGAAAGAAGTTATTGTTGGTTTTTTGGGTTTATTAGCAAAGTGGCAAGGTGTCGACATTTTATGCGACATTGTTGCAGAATTGAATAGAAGAGGTTATAGAGCTAAGCTGAAAGTTATCGGCGACGGTCCTCTAAGGAGATTTTTGATGCACAAATGTCGTAGCTTAGGAGTCGAGGTCGAAATAACAGGATTTATTTCGCATCAAAAAGCTCTTTGCTTAGCTAGAAGAGAATTCGATGTATTAGTTCTACCACGAATAAAAACCGAGACGACCTCCAGTATAATACCAATAAAAATTATCGAAGCACTAGCCCTAGAAGTACCAGTCATAGCGACCGATTTACTGGTATACAAAAAGTTTGAAGGAAGAGGCTTATATACATCTAAAAGAACTCCTAAACACTTCGCAGATACCATACTCAAAATCTTGACTAATCCAAGCAATGCAGACATTAATTCATATCTGCAAAAGTATCTTTATGAACTCAATGTTAGAAGATTTCTCAGAATAGCCTTGGGGGATAGAACGTGAGAATTTTTATATTGAAGAAGCCGAAGCTAATTTACTACATGATGATCGTATCGTTATACATGTTACCATCGGTATTTCACGGAAACGAAATCTCGATTATCCTAGTGTTGTTACTGTATGTAATCTTACCTTCGTATTTCCTATGCAAAATACTTTTGGTCAAAAGAATATTTCAAAATATTTTCGAGTCGTTTCACATATCTGTGAGCATAATGCTTCTGTTCCTTCTATTCCTTTCAGCACTACATGAACTTCTTGACACCGATGAGATATATCTGCATATGTTAATTATGATAACAATATTTTCCATACTTATAGTTAATGACTATTTAGATCGAAAAGCTGTACAAAGTAACGAAAAAGAGAATTGGAAAACGATAAAACTGCACCTGATCTTCACTACTCCGTTATTGATAGGTCTTTACTTACTTTTAAAAGGCGTTCCGCGATTGTATACCGCAGATGAGACCACCTATATATTTCATGTTCAACTTTTTGAACAATACAAAATTATGCCCCCCTTCGGTATAGATCCTTATTCTTCGCTACTTTCAAAGTATATTGTAGGAAGACATATCTGGCAGTCCTACCTTTTTTCAATTAAACTCCTTACGGGCATAGAACCTTACAGAATGCACATGGCATCAATCCTCTTCATCATCTTACTTGCATCAATATCGCTGGCTTTTCTTTGCGATATATTACATATGTCCAATCACCGGCTATCACTCTTAGCAACGATAGCTATTGTTTCATTGCCTGTTATACTTCCATGGTGTATCACAGTATTACTCGATTTACCTCAACACTATTTCATCCTTGTTTCGACTTTCTTCATACTTAAATCAATAAGGACCGATAAGGGAGTACCCAAAGATATCGATCCATACAAGTTCATTCTCGGAATCATGTATGCATTTCTATCAATACTATTCAAGGCAAATATGCTAATACTGGCAACACTAATAATTGTAACTATAGCAGAGCTCTACAGAAATCGAAATAACCTTGTTAAGCGGGCTAAAGTGATAACTAGAGTATTGATGATGTTATTGTTCATGGCAACTATCTACGTATTAATATTTGATTTCGGCCACTTCATAAGCTGGTATTTTTTCAATGATTGGAGACTTGCTAATACGCTTAAAAGATACATAATCTATGAATGGTCTATCGCTGACGGTTTAATCAGTATATTTGTAGAATTTCCCTGGGATCACTATACCGTATTCTCTTACAGCTGGAAACAGTGGTTAGATTTAGTCAATTTTGCATTGGCTCCAGAAGCACTGACGATACTGTTTTCATCAGCATTCTTTATACTCCCGTTCCTAACAGTTAAAATTCGTTCACTTAGATTTGACATAAGGTTTAGAATCCTTGCAGTTAGCACTTGGGTATCTTTCTGGCTATACTTTTTCATCTTGGTCGGTAATAACCAGCTCCATGATTTTACCAGGTTTGTTTTATGTACCTACATATTGTCGATGATATTATCAGTAACTGCTCTGCAAAGAGCTCTGCAAAGTGATGATGCTTTTAAAACGTTTGCCTTGGTGACTTTATCGATGATCATTCTTCTGTTTGTAAACCATATGGTTACGTTGGAGTTTGGTGGAACAAGGTTTTTCCCCGTTATGGAGCGATATAGGTATTCATTCGTAATGCTTCTAGCTCAAACAGGCTTCATAATCATATACATAATGACATCAAGGGATAGCATAAAATTGCGGAAGTTCTTTCTTATAATATTCTTATTAGTATCTCTGGTATTCTTCCCTATTTTTAATAATGTTGTGTTTTCAAGATCTCTGCTCTTTTCCGAAAACACGCTAGAGGATATTAGACAGAAATTAGAAACTATGGATGTGAATACGGATGTAAAACCATGCATTGTGGTATCGAATTTCTATATTTACCTTAGGAATTATGTGGATTTGAGAAGATTTGTACCTATACCACTACCAATAGCAGAGGACGAATTCAAAGAGATGCTTAAATTACTACCCGAAGGATCAATTATCGTTCTAACCAACGATCCAAGGTTATCGTGGTACGAGTACGGCAATTGGTACGTTAAGAAATATCTAAATGAAGAATTCATACCTATTGAGTATCTAGGACTATACAAAGCACCTGCCGAACCACAGATAGAATTGTTGTTCAACGAATCTATCAAGATTCCAAGCGGTGTTAGTATTGCTATTAATGGGAGCTATGTAGATACACGCTGGGGTAAAGCTGTAGCGCTTGACGGTGTTGATGATTTTATCGCTCTATATAATTACACTAGTGGAAATTTATATACTTTAGAGCTGTTATTTAAGATGGATGAGGATCCTATAGAATTCGGTGTTTATCCAGAGAATGTACCGGGAAAAGGTGGGCAACCCGTAGAGAAGATACTTCTCGCTAAAAGATGGGGTGGCTATATTGAGATAATAATGACTATAACGTCTAGAGGACAGATAACAGTATATGCTGATAACAATGAAGATAAGCCTAGGTTTGAGATAAGGACAGGCAAAGGTATTATTAGAAAAGGTGAGTGGTATCATTTACTATTAGTTGTTAACAACACGCATGCAAGACTATATATAAATGGGATTCTTGTTGGTGAATCCAAGGTTAATGGAGAAAATATGGTATTGGAGGAAAAGAGCGTTAGAGAAGAACCACTTTACATCGGTGCTGATGGAACATCGGATTACAAACCCTGGAGATATTTAAGAGCAACGATAAAGCTTCTACGTATATACGATAAAGTCCTTAGCCAAGAAGAGATAGCAACGTTCTACGCGCATATTAAGAGAGTTGCCATTATTAAACATGGTGATTATGTTTATGCTATCTACGTTAAGGAAGGGGTATCGAATAGAGAACCAGCTAGTTCCGTGGTAAGTAAAATCAAACTCATAGACGCGGTCATGAATCCTGAAGGTACATGCGTACTCAAAATAGACTCTAGTTTGAATTCTTCAATTGTTCTAGGGACAGTGCGGTTTTCAAAGATAGTCAATATATTGAAAGAAGCACAAACACTATCCTTTCCGTATTACTATAGCAATAGCAATACTGGAATCAGAATAGCGAAATACCTCTGCACATATCATATCGCGTTAGACAGCTCTGGGAATACTTTATGGGTATATGTAAAGCATGGTATAAATAGTGGAGAACTGCTAGTATACTATACTATTCTTTTAATAATATTGCTGATTTTAACCATTACGAGTATGTGTTTTAAAGATAATTTTACAAAAATGAATACATACCTCTAAAAGTTTTTGTAACAAGACATGAATTTATGATATGTTCTCGTGCTTAATAATTTTAAATTATAGATTAAAATAGATAAAAGGAGGGTAGAGCTTGTTTCAAACTAATAACATGAAACACTGGGGAAGAAAATATGTCCAAAGGCAAGGTCGCGCTCATGGTAGTGACCTATAATAGCCTATCTAAGCTTGGAAAGGGATTTCTTGACAAAGTTGTAAAAAGCATCTTTATGCAGAATTATTCTGACTTAGAAATTGTATTTGTCGACAACGGTTCAAACGATGAAACGCCCAACTATATAGAAGGTGTATGTATAAACATGAACAATTGTAAAGTTTTAAGGTTAAAAAAGAATTACGGATGGGATGGTGCTAATAATCGTGGAGCGATATTGGTCAGGGATGCCGAGTATTTTTTCTTTATAAACGATGACGTAATAATACTAGATAGGGATCTCATTAATAAGCTAGTGGAAGTGATGTCTAAATATCCGGAGCTAGGAGCTGTACAACCACTTATAATAGACAAGAATGGAAATTTAAGCTATGGATTAGATTTGGGCTTTTCCGGGCTTTCTGTTACTGTGTCTCAACCACGTGGATATCCGTTGTTTGAGCCTTTCTCGATAGTTGGGACAGCGTTCTTAACAAGGAGCGATGCGTTTTTTAGCGTAGGAATGTTTGATGAAGACATGTTTCTTTATCGTGATGAAGAAGATTACTCGTGGAGACTAAGACTGTTCGGTTATAGGATTGCTTGCTTAGCTAATGCTAAAGTATATCACTGGCATGGAGCCACATTAGGAGTTGAAAATCCTCTGAAGATCCACCACGTAATAAGGAACACTATATGGAGTATAGCCAAAAACTCGTCGCTAGCATATTTTCTACCGAGACTAATTCTCATGCTGATCGAAGTATTAATAAGTTACCTTGGATATGCACTACTAACAAAGAGGGATGGAAAGATGGCATCAGCCATATTACGTGGTATATTGGATGGCTTTACTGGGTTGGGAAAAGCATTTAGTAAACGAATTTATGTTACTAGGTTTAGAAATGTAAAAGATAAAGAAATAAATAAATACATGAACATACTAGTGGATATAAAC
>JAGHDU010000081.1 GCA_021159785.1 Staphylothermus sp.
ACCATTTAAGATCAATTATACTACCGGAGAAGTTCTTCTATGGAAAAATATAAACGAACACACAGCGGCGCTTATCATATATGGTGATCCAGGTGAACTAACTGAAACCGAGATCACATATAAGGATAAAGTAAAACTACTTCGCATCCACGGGGATATTACCTATAGAATAGAACAAGCCCAGAAAAGAATAATCATAAATGCTCAACACGGTGGCTCAGACTCTATTTTCATAGTTGAACCAATAAGTGGTAAACGACTCGTCATAGTATACACTACTAAATCTAGAGCCGAGAAAACATGGGTCTTAGATCATACAGTGATTATATCGAATGTTTACTTCATCGGCGAATATAGAAGCGATAATAAATCACTATGCATTGAAAGCGAGTTGGATATAGATAGCTGTGGCGATTTTACTATACTAACCCCGTTTAAGATCGATAAAGTGTTAATAGGAGGAACATTGGTTGAGATTGAGAAAATAACTGAAAACATCTACAAAGTCACTATTACCCAATATATGTGTAAAGGAATGGAAGCGAGAAATTACCAAGCAGACAACGCTGTATTAATAGAGGATCCATTATGGGATAAGGGTAGACAAATAAAACCTGCTAGTCCTCTTGAGAAAAATGGTTACTATGAAAATGGTATATATGTTTACAAGATAAAGTTCGATATAAACAAGTCGGTGCTATCAAAGCTTTCGAATAAAATACTTGGACTTGCAGGATTCAGTGATTACGCTGTTATGACTATTAATGGCGATTACATAGCCTCTGGTTATCATTATATTGAAGGAGATGTTGACAAATCGTTAAGAGAGGGTATAAATGAGTTAACCGTTATATTAGAGTCTACTGGTCACCCCAACGATGGATTCCTATATGTCCCTAACGGCATCTACACGGGAATATATCTAGGTAAAAAACAAGAATTCCCTCTCAATACATGGTACAAGATAGATGCTAAACTTAGTATAGGCCCAGATTTTGACTTTGCTGAATTCTTATCAAACCCTAAAGAGTTAATGAGGATCCTGTATAATATTGATAGTTATGAAAAGAAGCTTGTAAACTTTATAGACACACAGGGATTATTTATAACAGAAATACGGTTCAATAACCCAGAGCACTATTATATATTCGACCCAGGCGGTGCATTTTATTATAATCATTACTATAGAATACTCTTGTTCATAAACGATGTATACATAGGTCCTGTAATAGGACCTATTGATATTACTAAATACTTAAAACCTGGAGTAAACAAGATCGCAATGTTTGTTGAGTGGGGCGTTATTTCGCCAATAATTAGGATCTTTGAACACAAAATCGACAGTGAATGGTATGTTCAAGAAGGGACAAAGGGACTTATAGATAAATGGTACCAAAAACCGATCGATGAGACTAGTATGGAAACTATTCCATTAATGCTCAGGAACCTAGCTGGAAAAGTATACTGGATCAAGGCAAAGATAAATTACGACAAAGAGCCATCTGGTCTGCATCCTGTTAAGTTATTTGTAGATTCATGGGGCATGAGATTAGGTGTATTTGTAAATGGTCAATTCATAGGAAGAATCGGCGACGATTCAGCTAAGAAAGAACTATACGTGCCAGAACCCGCGATCAGAAAAGGAACAAATGATGTCACGTTGTTTGCAATCATAGCATCGAATAATGCAGGAATAGGACGAATCGAGTTTAGAGAAGTATATGAACATAAGAAAAAAGATATTTGTTTTTACAAAGAAACTTAGCCTTTCATTCCTAGCCTATATGCTTCTCCAATGTATTCCTGAGATACGACGAAGAGTATTATCATAGGTATAGCGTATAAGAGGGCTGCTGCGGCAAACCTACCTGGCTCCATTAAACCTGCTTCGCCAGCAACAGCCATAACATAGATGTATTTACCGAGAGTGTCGAGCCCCATGATATTTGCTATAATGAACTCGCCCCATGCACTCATATAGGCTAGTAGCGTGATAATTATGAATGCTGCCTTGGATGCTGGGAATACTACTCTAAATATTATTGTAAACCAGCTAGCTCCATCAACGAATGCCGCTTCGTCCAGCTCTCTTGGTAATTGATCAAAGTAGCTTTTGATTAACCATGTCTGGAAAGGTATTAATCCAGAAACATAGACGAACGGTAATACTTCTAAACGTATAAGTCCTATTCCATATGCTGCTAGTCTAAGGAAGAATATATATAATGCTAATACAGCGATGACTGCTAATCCTCCTCCAGCCTGGCTCACTATTAGGTAGTAGTAGAGCAGAGTGTTTTTGCCTAGGAATTCGAATCTTGAGAATGCATAAGCTGATGGTATTATCACAAATATTGCTAGTATAACAGTGAGTGTAGCAATAAAGAGCGTATTAATGAATGCTCTATGGAATTCAGGATCTTGAAGTGTATAGGCAAAGTTTTTGGTTGATAAACCATATCGTATTAGATCTTCAAAACTCGTTATGAGTACTTTGGGGTTTCCAATGAGAGCTTGTGCTATAATGTATACTAATGGATAAGCAAGTGAAACTGCTATGAAAACACCGAGAATCGTGGCCGTTAATTTAAGTATGGTTAATGATGCACGAAACATGGGGATCATCTCATCTTCTTTAGTACTTTGAAGTATAATGTTACATACACGAGGATAATTGCCAATATAACGAGATAGATTGAAGCTGCGTAACCATATTCTTTATCGATAGTAACTCTGTAGTATCCAAAGACAATGAGCATCTCGTTCAGGTATCCGGATGTGCATCCAATATAGGGTATACATATCTCGCCAATTGGTCCTGCTCCATTGATCGTTAAGGGTACGAGGAATGCTTGTAAAGATGCTCCAGTTGTTAGTATTGTTGCTAGGGAGACTGGTTTTGCAATTAACGGTAGTATTACATGTCTTAAACGCATGAAAATACCTGCTCCATCAACATATGATGCCTCTATAATGTCCTTAGAAACGCCTCTTAGAGCCCCTTGTGTAATAGTCATTACGAATGGGTAAGCTAGCCATGTTTCAAAAAGGTTATATACCAAGAACGCATCCCATTCTCTGATATTTATCTCGAGTCCTAGTAGGCTTCCTAATTGACCGTTAGGGTTAAACAAGAATTTCCAAGTTAGCGCTGATAGTAGGAAGGGCATTGCCCAAGGAATCAATAGTAGCGCTCTTAAAGCTTTTCTACCCATTATAAGTTCTGATGAATAAAACAATGCTAGGAGTACTCCCATACCTATTTTTAAAGTCACACTTGTAGCAACAAACAACATAGTTTTGTATAATGCATTATAGAATCTCGGATCCTTGAAAAGTCTCTGGAAGTTCTCAAAACCGACAAAGTGCATTTGTAGTTCTTCTAATTCAGATTTTGTGCTTTTTATTATTTCATCCATATATCCCACATAGTCATGTTCTAATTTACTAAAGAAGTTAATTAGCTCCATAGTTATATTGTAACCAACTATAACGCGGTCATATAACTCCTCTCTATTCATTAATCTTCCATTAACAAGTATACTGGATAATGTAATCAAAGAGTCTATTTTTTCTAACTTATCGCTTGGTATTAATTCGAAAGTAGTAGGATACCCGAGTGCATCACAGTTAAAATATTCTGATATATCTAATTTTATTCTTGATAATTTCCTAGCTGTTCTATATAATTCATCAAAGTAATTCTGTGGTATATCAAGTGGTTCTACGCCTTCTTCTAGCATAGATTTTATGGTTACGAAGTAATTAAGTGTCTTATTGAGATTTTCTGTAACACCTTCTACTATCTGGGGAGCAATGTCTCTATATTCTGGATTATCGCGTAAATAAAGTGCACAATGTAATAAATTCGTGTAGTTTCCGATTTTTTCCTCTGCGGGTAATATGTTGTATTGATCTGCATTTGTAAATGCAATACCTATTGAGAATATCATTGGCCAAATATTAAAGAATAAATAAAGTAATAAACTGGGAAGGACGAGAAGAAGGGCGATGCGAGTAGGAAAAATCTTGTTTTCTTCAAGATTCTCTTTCGTATTTATTCACCTCTTTACTTTATCTTTTGTGAGATCTCATCGTATGCATCTTGGAGGGCTTGTTCTACTTTTGCAAGGGTGATTTCAACTGCTTCGTCAGGTGATTTACCTTCTTCAAGTGCTTCTGCATAGGCTTGCCATATTGCCTGTAAGTATGTATCGACGCCCCATACTACTTGCATGTTCTTGTCTTTTGGCATGGGTACTGAATACTTGAGCTGGTTGTAGAATCCTAGAATGATCTTGTATAATGGATTATCTTCAAGGTGAGTAGTTACATAATCTGCAACACTATACTTGACTGGAACATATCCTAGTTCGTTGACAAGTGTGAGTATTGCATCATCGTTTAAGGTAACGTAGAGTACAAGTAATATTGATGCATATGTTCTTTCTCTTCCTCCAGCCGTAGCCATTACACTTATATACATATTTCTGAATCCACTATAGGGTTTAGGTACTTTATCTCCTATTCTCGGGAATGGTACTACTGTGAAGCTGTCAAGACCAAGTGTATCAGTTGCGTATTTTACATCCCATGGTCCAGAAAAGTATAAAGGTGTTTTACCTGTACCAAATAATTTCCTTTGATAATCGTGTCCTAAGTCACTAACATCCATGTATCTGAGAATATTTGCAACGAAGAATTTGACTCCTTCTATTGTCTCTGGTTTTGTGAGACCTAGTTGTTTTGTTACTTCATCGTAGAAGAATCCACCGAATGCTGTGACCCATGGGTTTATGTGGTAGATACCAACAATTTGTCCTGCTATTCCATAGGTACCTTCTGATGGATTATAGAACTGTTCCATTATTTGTTTCATTTCTTCAAATGTAGTTGGCGGGTTTGGTACAAGTTTAGTGTTTACATATAGTGCTAGTGATTCGCCTGCATAGGGTAGACCGTATGTTTTTGTCTTGTATGTAACAGCGCTTAAAGCGGATGGAAGGATGTGTTCTGCAGCAACATCTATGGCGTCATATCCTATGTAGTCTTCTAATGGTATAATGTAACCGGAGTCAGCGAACCATCCGATCCAGTCATGTGCCCATGTAAACACATCTGGTGCGTTTCCGATTAATCCTTCTCTTTGTTCTGGTGGAAGGGATGCAGCTGCTATAACGGAGCTCTGTAGTTCACCCATTCCGCCATAGTATTTTTCGACTACTTTGATTCCGGGATATTCTTGTTGGAACATATCAATGACTTTGATGAAACTATCTCTTTCTTCGGGTGCTAGTGAGTGTCCGAAGTAAATGGTGACGTTTACCTCGCCCTTCTTGGCTTTCTCAACAAAGTCTTTAAATTCAGGAGGGACAGGTAGCTCTACATCGCCTATCTTAATAGTTGTTCCTGCAGGTGTTGTCTCGGTTGTTGTAGTTGTGGTTGTTGTCTCAGTAGGGGTAGGTGTTGATGTTGTGGTTGTGGTTTTGGTTGTTGTAGTAGTTGTAGTTGTGGTGGTTTTTGTGGTGGTTGTTGTGGTGGTACTTCTGGTTGTTGGGTTGATATC
>JAGHDU010000226.1 GCA_021159785.1 Staphylothermus sp.
ATTACTGAACACAACAAACATTTATATCGAGAAAAAAGACGATCTTATCCACGTATACGTACCCTCGACCATTGTTGTAAAAAATGATAATATTGTAATTAGACCGAAAAGCATCGAATTAATATCTCTCCTTGAGGCGGGGAGCATTGATTATGCATTTGAATACAAGAGTGTAGCGTTACAGCATGGGTTGAAATACATCGAACTTCCTCCTCAAATAAACCTCGGCCGCCCCGAATGTGATGGTTTCTACTCAAAGATAATTATACACATACTGGTAGGGACAGATAAAGAGACATTAATTCCATTGAAATCAATAGTCTACGGTATAACAGTACTAGATAATGCACCTCATTATGAAGATGCTATAGAATTCGTGAAATTCCTTCTCAGTGATACGGGAAGAATTATATTCGAGGAGAACGGACAAGAATTTCTTGAAAAACCATTAATGTATGGTATGGTACCAGAGGAGCTAAGTAAGCAGTAAACAAGGTGTTTCAAGTGATTAAAATAGAAAAATTCTTACTGACACTATCCATTATAGCTTCTCTCGGAATATTATTTATCTTAACACCAATTATTGCATTATTTATAGCTGTAGATCCAAATACCCTTGTTAAGACATGGTTCACTGATCCCTTACTTAGTGAACAAGCCCGCAACGCATTATTACTTACATTGGAAGCCGCATTTACTTCTTCAATATTACTGATGATAATAGGTATCCCGCTCTCTTATTTTCTTACAAGATATGGTTTCAGAGGCAAAAACATTGTTGAAGCAATAATAGATATACCATTAATGATTCCTCACGCAGTAGCGGGTATAATGATATTACTAGCATATGGTCGGAGAGGAATACTAGGCCCCCTACTATCAGTAACAGGCATAGTAATCGAAGATAGTTTCTGGGGAATAGTGACAGCTATGATGTTTGTTTCTTTTCCCATAATGATTGATACGCTTAAACTAGGTTATCTCAGTATTGATGAATCCATAGAACTTGTTGCAAGAAGTATGGGTGCTAATAGGCTGGATACATTTGTTAAGATAACATTACCATTACTATTGCCAAGTATTGTTGCTGGATTTTTATTGTCATGGGCTAGAGCGGTTAGCGAGGTAGGAGCAATACTTATTGTAGCATACTATCCGAAGACGATGAATGTACTTGTACTTGAATGGTTCAATAGTTATGGTTTGAAATATGCTGTATCATTATCATTCGTTCTTGTATTGTTTTCGCTTATAGTATTCATATTGTTAAAGACAGTGGTGAAAAAATGATAGAGATCAAGGATCTATATGTGGAGCTAGGCAATTTCACGTTAAAAATAGATAATCTAATCATAAATGAGAACGAATACCTAGTAGTAATGGGACCAAGTGGTGTAGGAAAAACAGTATTCTTACATACACTTGCTGGCTTCATTAAGCCCAAGAAAGGAGTGATCAGATACAATAATATTGATTTAACTATGGAACCACCTGAGAAAAGAGGTTTTGCTATTATACCTCAAGATTTTGGATTGTTTCCTCATATGACTGTATATGAAAATATTGCATTCGGACTTGTTATAAGGAAAATTGATCGTAATAGAATAGATGAACTTGTAAAAAGGTATGCTGAATTAATGGAGATCTCTCATTTACTTCATCGAAAACCAAATACTCTGAGTGGTGGTGAGAAGCAAAGAGTTGCTTTAGCAAGAGCACTAATTATTAAACCTAGAATAATTCTACTTGATGAGCCCTTCTCAAATCTTGATCCGTCGCTTCGCGTGAAAATGCTAGGATTCTTGAAAAGATTGAGAAAACAATTAAGATTTACAGCAATCCATGTTACACACGATATCATTGAAGCACTAGAACTAGCTGATAGAATAGCATATATTCATAGGGGTGAATTAAAAGGAGTATTTACTCCCTCTGAATTCGTTAATACACAATATGCTAAACCCTATATGAATGAATTACTACTAGTTTATAAGAGGTTAAAACAACTTGGAATAGATAACGTAAATATCGTTACTTAACGCTAGCATAGAATGATAAAATTGAATTAATATATTCTCTTATTCCATCAATCCACCCTGTTGAACCAACAATACTTTCTAAGTAAACAACTCCACCAACCATGCTTAGAATGCCTATACCGATTATAGTTGCTATTAATACAGCAAACAATGTTGATGGCACAATATGTTCTCTGATAACCCCTATGTATTTTGATGGTCTAGGAGGAACTATAATATTGATAACTACTCTCATATATCCCAACATGCTAATTGCCGCTGACAATACTAGTATTATCGCAAAGATTATTTGTCCAGACATCATCAAGGCGTTATATAGTAGTAGTTTACTAAAGAATCCACCAAGTGGTGGAACTCCTAAAAGATGAAGCAGTGATATTACGAGAGCAGTTGAAGTTACGGGCAGTAATCTGCCAACGCCCCTCAACTCAAGTATGTCTCTAGTACCAACTGCCTTTATGTAGACACCACTAACCATGAAAGCTAGGGTTTTACCAAAGCTATGGTTAATAATGTGGAAAACAACAGCTGTAACAGCAGCCGTAACTACGGCCTTGCTAGAACCATGCATGACTGCTCCTATACCCATAAATATTAAGCCTAAGTGTGCAATAGTTGAATACGCTAGGATTCTCTTGATATCATTTTGTATTATCATTACAAGGCTACCAGCTATAGCAGAGACTGCTCCAAGGATTAAGACTATGTAGGCTATAACGTCTCTCAAGCTAAGGCCTGCTCCTGTAGGTATATCTATTAATGAACCTAGGCCAAAGACTGTGTACAAGACTCTTAATGTAGAATATGCTCCCATCTTTACAACTAGCCCAGATAATGCTGCTGATACCGGGGTTGGTGCTTCAGGATGTGCATCGGGTAACCAGAAATGATTAGGAAATATAGCTGCTTTGAAAGTAAATGCCCATAGGGCAAAGACAATAGCTATAGCTGTTGCAAGCATTGGATTTCCATAACTAACTCCACTATATGCAGAAAAGAACCTGCACGCTTCATTAAATGTTTCACATATCCATGGTAGACGGGCTTTTACAGCTAGATCGGCCATGTTTACTGTACCATATGTACCGTAAAGAAATACTATTGATAGAAAGAACATTGTAGTAGCCGTTGCGCCTATTAAGCTATACTTTATAGTTGCTTCAATTGCTTCCTTCTTGTTTCTATAGAACGCGACAAGTCCATAGGCACTAATTGCTAGCAATTCTATCATAACAAATAGATTAAACATATCACCAGTGTATACGATACCTATCATAGAAGCCTCTAGGAGAAGTAGTAGCGCATAGTACCATTCAACACCCTCTTCATTCCACATATACCATACACTATAAACTACTATGAATAACATATCAACTCCAATCAATAATCCAAGTACACTGCCTAAACCATCAACAACATACGCGATACCTATGGGCGCTATCCATCCTCCAAAGAAATAAGCTATAGGTTTACCGTATAGGATGTTGACAATGTAATAGTTAAGGACAGTATATATAAGCGCAACAATGCTGAAAATAAGCGCATATACGTGGTAAAACAATTTCTTTTTTATCACTATTGATAGAAGAGGTATGATGAAGGCTGCTATTGTTAAGAGCAGAGGGATTATTCCAATAGGGATCAAGTTTTCATGCATCATATACGTTCACCTCGTGTTAATCAAATATTTTCTTAGCAAATTCTTCGAATTTCGAACTAATGATCTCTCTAGCTTTTAATGGATCACTAGTCTTAGCATCTAACCAATGAACGAAAAAGTACTTGTTTTCATAATCAAGGTCTACGACAACCGTACCTGGAGTATTAGTAATAGAGTTAGCTATAAGGGTCATAGCATAATCAGTACTAACATTATATGGTACCTTTATAATTGCAGGGTTCAAAGGCATCTTGGGATGAAGTGCTCTCTTAATCACATCTATATGGGCCTTAGTCTCGGCTACTAGGAAATACCATATAATATAAATTAACATCAGGAAACCTCTTCGTATGCTGAGAGCTTTTCCGGGGTTTTCCACAACTATATTTCCGACCAATAAGCCGATTATTACCGCAACTATAGCACCCGTTATGACGTCAAATAACCCAAGACTACCAGTGTAAAATAGGTAGATGACGAACGATAAAATAGCGGCAGGTATAGAGGCTAATGTTTTGCGGGTCACCTTCATCACCTACTTGAAGTTGCTGTTTTTCTTACATTTACAGTTCCATAAAGCCTATAGTATTGAATGATTACAAAAGCAATGAATAGTGTCACGGCTAGTCCTATAACTATGGCTGTTAATACCAGGGCTTGAGGCAAAGGATCGACAGCGTGCTCAATATAATATTTAATAGATTCATTATAATTAGTTGTATTCATTAATACTGGTGGTTGTGGGGTTCCAGTTCTAGGCCAACGATAACCAACTAAGACTGCGAAAGCATTCGCAGTATCTGAAAGTATTGTTATTGCGAGTAGTTTCTTGACTAGGCTTGGTCTAGCAAATATACCGTAAAGAGCTATTCCCAAATTAACGTATAAGCTCACAACGATTACACTAGCCACTAATGTAGGGAGCTCCATTACTTTATCACCTTTTTCACTTCTTCTTCCTCAATGCTGAAGAGCATTAATACAAGAGTAAAACCAGCCATCACAGCTACAAATTCGAAGATATTAAAGAATAAGAGACTACCACCAAACAGAACATCGTCTATCCACATAGGATAACTTATCTCTGCCATCGCTTTTGCCTGGTTTTGAAAAATGTATGCATTAACACCAATTACTAAGCCTGCTAAAACTAATCCTATAGCTGTTAAACCTATTCCTATTAATCCTAAGCTTCTAAGTAAGAGTATCTTTGGTTTAGTCACTCCTTTCTGAACAAGCCTTCTAAGACCGAATACCATAATGCTTAAAACTATTACTACAGTAGCAACGCTTCCTGCTTGGAAACCTCCACCTGGTGTTAAGTGTCCATGAAAGGCTATCGAGGCAGCCACTATAGGTATAAGTATCAAGCTTAACCGTGTTACTGTCTTGGCTATTGGACTCATACCTATGGATTTCTTTTTGGAACTTATTTCGACGCCTCTATAGATAGCCACTGAGGCTATAATTGCACCATAAAATACTGCTGTCTCGAAAAATGTGTCCAATCCACGGAAATCCCATATTATGGCTGTAACACTCTCGTATCCACTACTGGTGTTTGTTGGTTGATACGGGTTATAAGTTGATGCTAGATATATTTGTGCTAATTTCCTCACATCAACAGGTGGTAAATAACCTAATCCTCCTAGACTAGTTATGTATGCTAGACTAAATATGAATATCACAATGGAAATGATCACACATATTTCGGATTTCTTCATGTTTAGTCCCCATCACGTCTCTCTGTTTTCTTTGTGACAAACAATAAGATCGCAGGAGTTATTCCAACAGAAACAGGTATATAGACGAGCACTATGTCAGGTGCCATTAAAACGTAAAATATCAATGCATACATAGCGCTCTGTATAGCTGAGTATACTATGGCTCTAACCATGTCTTTTTCAATAATTGCTTTAAAAGCAGCAATGACGCTGGTAACACTGATCAACATTAGGAAAGCAAGTGTAAATATTTCAATCATTTCTTCTCGCCCTCTCTTCTTCTAAGTGATCGAAAACCAGTGGTTTCTTAGGAGCAAGACCAGCTCTATGAGCTGCTAGTGCCAAGACATGTGTACCAACAGGGGCTAGTAGCATTATGAGTATTCCAGCAACAATACTGGCACCAGCTAAGAAGAACCTATATGTTCCAAGCCAGTCACATCCTAGAGCCATTAAGGCAACACCTATTAATGGTACAACAGCACCACCAATAGTTCCTACAGTGGCAGCATGCATCCTTGTATAGAAATTAGGGAATCTTAACATACCTATAGAAGCTGCTATATCGCAGAAAACACCTATTAAAACGAGCGCTTCGCCGACATAAACAAGTATTTCATTGATCATTCTACTACTCACCTAATTCTTTGTGTGTGAAATACTTGGAAACATATATGTCGAGTGCGTAAACCCATAAGGCTAATACGATCGTGCACGCAATAAGTATCGGGGATCTATAAATTATCGATAATAGTGCTAAAAAAGCCGCTATATCAAAAGAAAGAGCGTCAATAGCTAAAACAGTATCGGGTATAGTTGGTCCTTTCAATGCCCTTATAATGTATAGAGTAAATGCAAATAAGTATAATGGAAAAACGTAGAGGATAAACGTCACAACTTGTTGTTCAAGACTCATACTCATACTACCTCACAATTATTTGAATTTATTCTTCCACTATTTTTAGCTTGAGATATTGGTTTCCAGATAATTCTATATTGAAAAGATTCATTGATGTATTTTTATCGAATACTTCTACTTCTCCTCTTAGTTGAAGCGTTTTAGAGATATCTTGTGGCAAATCATTTATGTTAATTGATCTAGTATCATGTTCTCTACATATACCTATGGATGATACTAAATGTCTTGAAGCAAGTGTTTTACCTTTTTCTACGAAATCACATAGATAAATTTTAATGATGACTTCCCTCTCCAATTATAACAACCTCTTTTGAAACTTTTTCCTTTACTAATCCAAGTAAAAGAGCTACGCCATAGATTATTGCCTCTGGTCTTGCTGGACATCCTGGAACATACACTATTTTATCAATCTCTACTCCATGTTCTTCAAGGATTTTTTTAAACTCCTTTACCCCTCCGATGACTGAATATGTATCATACCATATTCCTCCACCGACAGCGCATGCCCCTATAGCAAGAACATATCTAGGTCTAGGCACAGCTTTTAGAGCATTTATGACCATAGGCAATGTCTTCACTGTTATTGGACCAGTTAGTAATACTACATCAGCATGACGGGGTGAAGCAACGAGCTTTATCCCAAATCTCTCTACATCAAAATACGGAGTCAAAGCATCTAGGATCTCTATATCACATCCATTACAACTCCCAGTATTTAGGTGAAATACCCAAATACTTTTCTTTAAATGGTTGTCCTTCAAAATATCACCTTTTCCTTGCGGATACTATATTGATGAACCTTTTTCTCCTGCAATCAGGGCATTCATTAATATACTTCTCTGCAAAAGGGACTTTCTTGAGGACGTTTTCAAGCATCCTACTAGTAATAAAGGGTTTACCACAATCAACGCATCCCTTCAACTTATGAACAAGTACTGTGTTTAAGTTGTCAATGTTAGTTGTTGCTAATTCAAACTCATTTGAAACTCTGATAGCGCCAACTGGACAAACATCTGCACACATACCACAGAATATACATCTACCTACAAAGTAGTTTAAGATCACCGATTCCTCGGTTTCTGTTATTGATAAGGCATTTGGTGGACATACATTGGCACATGCACCGCAACCCATACATTTTGATGCATCTATAACTATCTTTCCCCTGAATTCTGATGTTATCAATGGTTTTTGATAAGGATACAGTACTGTGACTACACCAGCTTTTTTAGCAATTGATAATAGCTTGAAGGGTTTCAGTAGTTTTTTCAAAGACATATCTAGTTCACCTTTTTCTTCTTGATTATTTCTTCCATAGTCTTCTTGACTGCTTTACCAGTTTTGAGATCAATTACCAAGAGTCTATCTGTACATGAGAAACAGGGATCAATACTTGCTATAGTTAGAGGAGCGTCAGCAAGTGGAGCGTCTTTGAGCATTATCTTTAAAGCGGGTATGTTTTGATACGTAGGGGCTCTCACTCTCCACCTATATGGTCTCCCTTTACCCGTAATTGTTACATGTATAGCTTCTCCACGAGGAGCTTCCACATTACCAATACCTATTACTCCTTCTGGAACCTCTATTTTTTCTGCAAATATCGGGCCTTGAGGTATTTTGTCTAGTAACTGTTCTAGGATGTTTATCGATTCAAATACTTCATCTATCCTAACAAATAGTCTTGCTAAATTATCTCCTTCACTATATACAGGGACTTTGAAGCTCACATAAGGATATGCAGCATATGGGTAGTCTTTTCTAACATCTCTATTTAAACCTGAACCACGTGCTACTGGTCCAACTACGCTAAGTTTTCTTGCATCATCTCTCGGTAAAATACCAGTTCCCGTTGCTCTTTTAACAATTTGTGGTACATGTGCTATGACTTCAACTAGTTTGCTGAATTCTTCTTTAATGTATTTTAATGTATTCATTATTGCTTGGATTTTGTCCTTATTAATGTCTTTTCTAACACCACCAACAAGGTTTATTCCATATGTCTTTCTACTTCCAGTCAATAATTCAGAGAGTACCATTACTTTTTCACGAATTCTCCAAGAATGCATAAAACCTGCGTCATAACCCAACAAGTGACATGCGACTCCTATCCATAGTAAATGGCTGTGTAAACGTTCGACTTCCAGTATAATGCTGCGTATATACTCGGCTCTTTCAGGTACATCTATTTTTGCAGCTCTTTCCACACTCATAGTATAGGAAACACTGTGAACGAATCCACATATACCACATATTCTTTCGGCAAGAAACGGTACCTTCTGATAAGTAAATCTCGGAGACTCTGCTAATTTCTCAATACCTCTATGTACATGGAATCCATTATATCTTACATCAACTACTTTCTCTCCTTCAACGAAGAGTTCAAAATATTCTGGTTCATGAAGTGCAGGATGATAAGGCCCGAAAGGTATTCTAGGCCCTGCAGGTGCTTGTTTTGATGCTTTCCTTGCTAGTGGCTTAACAGGTCTGAGGTTATAATCAACGTCTTTTCTAAGTGGATACAGTCCTTCAGGCCATTCATCCGGAAGAATAAATCTATAAAGTCTTCTCCCAGTGAACTTAATACCCAATAAATCCCAAGCCTCTAATTCATACCAGTCAGCGGCTGGGACTAGGTCAGAAATACTAGGGATCTCCGGATCTAAGGGATCGGTGTGTGTCTCTATTATAATATTAAGTCCCATTTCGTCTTTACCAAATACATAGTAAGCTGCAAAGGTATTGTTAATAGGTCTTTCATCTACAGCAGCCATAGTCCTAAAGTATGAATCTAATATATCATGGACGAATCTTGAAACTTCTCTTAATCTCTCCTTCTTTACCCTAACAATTAAACCAACTCTTTCGACAAATTCTATGTTATCGGCATATTTTTTCAAAACATTGACCATTTCTTCCAAGTTCCTTTTAGTTTCCTCAACGCTGTCTGCCATCCCATTTCACACCCTTAATAACCATGTTATAGTTATGAGGATAGTTACTAATAAATAGAAGAAAAACAATGTCTTAGGAGCAAGATCTACCCTTGTTCTAGCAAATATAATGCTTGTTACACTATATATGATCCATATAATCAATAATGATATGAAGAATAAGAGTATTTTCAGTAATAGATTAAGTTCACCCAGAAGTGGTAGAATAATAAGGTTCGCTACAAAACCATACAATATAGCTCTTTTTACGAGATTACTGTACAGAACCATACCAAGTAGAGGTCCACTAAACTCAATTAATATACCACTAGCAAGCTCGGGTTCTGCTTCAGCTATATCGAATGGTATTCTTCCAGATGAAACATAAGCATATGACGCTAAGAGTAGTAGTATTAATACATATGTTATAGAATAACTCGTGCTTATTAGATGAGTAAAACTTAATCCGTTAACATATACTAATAGAGCAAATAAACCAAGCATAAAGAATAATTCATTAACCATACCTAGGAGAGCTTCTCTAAATACTCCAATAGTCGAGTATGGGTTACTAGGTGCAACACTTAGTAACATCCAAATCAATTGAATTGCCAAGATAAATATTGAGAATAATAATAAACTAATATTGTCACGTGAGAAAATATTCATGAAACCTGTTGGAAGTAAGAAAAGAGCTAAGATCGTCATGGAGAATAACGTTATAGCGATGAAGAACATTATATAACCAGTATCAGTCACTACGAGTTCTTTTGCAAACAACTTTCTTATATCATACCACGTCTGCATTATCGAAGGAGGACCTATTCTACTATGTATTTTTGCACGTATCTTTCTCTCAATACCATCTAGTACCGGTGGTAAAATCAGCATTATCAATAAGAGTATTATGGTTAAGCTAATATCCAGCCACATAGAACAACACCGTCGCAAGTATCATAGCCATTGTTAATAAGAAGCCTATGTATAGACTACTCATAGCAAGACTTTCCTCGATACTCTTTTGTACTTCGTTAACCTTCTCAGCAATAATATTTGCAAAATATATTATCGAGTCTTCGATTTTTTGACCAACCTTACTAGGTAAAACTATAACATTTGCACCAAATCGCACAATAGGGTTCTTAACATTAACAAACCCTTTTCTAATTCTTTTTAGTAACCTTTCTAGCTCGTAAACAATGGTTGCTCTTGTAAAACTCATGGATAAGCACCACCGACCCATGCTTCGTCTTCTCTAAACTTGATCTTACCTTGTAATACGATTACTAACCCTATACATATAATAGCGAGAAGCACTATGTTAAAGACAATAACATATATAGATCCTGTGAATCTGTAAAGTAGGACTGAGCCTAGAACACCATATAGAAATACTATAGCACCATTAATTATTTCACCTATATTCATAATAGGATATTTATAGATCCCACTTATCATTGGTTTGTATCCACCATAGTAACTGCCAATGAATTTAAGTATGTAAACTATACCGATAGAGGAGAGATACGAGAGAGAGATAATGTATGGAAGAGAAACTATTCCTTGGTCAAAAAATGATGTTACACCTGCTAGAAATGCTGAAAACTTCCCCGTAAAACCAATGGTAGAGGGAATACCTAGTAGACTTACTGAACCAATGACAATTGTTATGGCACCAACTCTATCTATTCTCGCCAAGTATCCTAAGTCATAGATGTTTCTGGTGTTAGCAAGTATTTCCATGCTACCGACGTTCATAAATAAGAGCGATTTCGAAATACCGTGTGAAAACATCAATAATATCAATGCAACAAACACAGCAGAGCTATAATTCGTTAATATATATAGTCCAACTAAGTTCATTAAACAACCACTATAACCCATTGTACTATATGACAAAAGTCTTTTAGCATCACTTTGTAAAACCGCTTGTGTAGCAGCATATATTGTTGTAATAAAACCCAGAATTATTAATGCATACCCTGCTACCGTTTTATCAATAGACAGTAAATGAAATACTATCAAGACTCCGAAAATACTCATTTTTTCCATTACTCCACTGAAAAGAGATGTCGCAGGAGAAGGGGCTACAGTGTATGCATTGGGTAACCAAAAATGGAAAGGCACTAATGCCGATTTAGCGATAAAGCCCAATAGTAGAAGAATTGTAAGGAAAGGAGTATATGGAACACTTAATCCACTTAATTCATATATTGTTATAGTAAAGATATTTTCCAAGCCAATGGCTTGTGCAACAACTGCTAGCATAGTAAATAAACTAAGATCAGCAGTTAAAGCTCCAATTACAAGATAAGTGATGGCGGCCTTCCAAGCCTCTCTTGTTCCTTCAAATAAAATGATCATGAAGCCAATTAATTCAGTCAAGATCCAGAATATCACAAACTCTATGAGATATGTTGAAGTGAATAACAGATAAAGTGAAATAGATAGAATCTCCAATGGTAATTGAAGTGTACGAGCTGTACCCAATAGTACTCTAGAATAACCTTCTGAATAAATAGTAACAGCTAATCCAACGCTTCCTAAAAGTAAGAGAAACGGATACGTCAATTCATTTAATATATTCAAACAGAAATAATCCATAGCAACTAATGAAATTATTAGCAAGTAACCCATGATCCTAAGAAATCTACTAAGTCTACGCATTCTATCCACAAGAATAGCGCCTAGGAAAAGAAGTACAATCACCATTAAAGACAAAGCGTACTTGGCAACTAACGGTTCAATGTCTACGTAGACCAAGACTCTTCACCTAAAGTTCGCACGATTCTTTCTCTTATAATGAAGTAGAATATACTGATTAACCCTATAATGA
>JAGHDU010000160.1 GCA_021159785.1 Staphylothermus sp.
ATATATAGCTTGTTGATGGGCTTGTTTTACTTCTTGGCTATGAGAGTTTATAGAAGAATACTTATATTAGTAAACTATCATAGTATTTCCGCATCTTACTCATTCATACTTCTTTCATTCATTGTCTACTTAATATATAGTTGGGAAATAGTATTTCTTTACATTATTCTCTTAAGTGTAGAAAGAATGTATAAACAAAAATTTGATTTCTTGACTTATTTATTAATAGGGCTGAGTGCTTCAATCAACTACATTGGATGGATAATTGTAATTTATCTACTATACACATTCTTAACTACTAACAAACTCGATATGAATATTAAGGGTTTAGCTATAGGGCTTTTACCATATCTTATAGTACTAATTATTAGTCCTATTTACCTATCTGAAACATTTAATTACATTGCATCGCTTAGTTACTGCAATAATTGTATCTATTTATTAACAACAATTGATCCGTGGAGTCAATATATGAGAGCTATAGCATTCATAGTCTTAGTATGCATATTTACAATTATTTTTCCATTTCTGGACATTAGATCGGAACCGATCAAAACAATTTCGATCCTATTATCTATATCAGTAATTCTATCTCTTGAGTTCCCGCCTCAGAGCTTTATATTAATCGCTCCATTCTTATCCATTTATTTATATCAATATAGGGAGAAATTCTCGTTCCTTTTGGCCGATCTATTGAATGCCTTGATAATAGTACTATGGTTTAGAGACTTGGAGCTACGGAAATTGTTTAACTTCTTGGGTTTACCTATTAAGCATTCTCCCCAAACGCTTGATTCTCCTATCCAATTAATAGCTCAAACCAGAAACGTGCTTCTCCTAGTTCTTACCATAGTTATCATGTATAGGTTAATGAAGAATAATTTTAATAAAGACCTAGACATTGAGAATATAAATGAAAATGTCTAGGTGCCGGGGTCGCCTAGCCTGGTAGGGCGCCGGCCTGCTAAGCCCAAAGGCACAGCACGGACAGCCGGTGGGGGGTTCCCCGCGCGGGTTCAAATCCCGCCCCCGGCGCTTCTCTTCTTCTTTTGTTTCTAGCTTGGATAGAAACTGTAAGGTAATGTAATTATTTCTATTTCTTCGAATAATATACTTGGTGAATAGCTGTGATTAACGTTCTTAATGTATTGAAAGATAAGAGTGATGAAGAAATATATCAATTATTATTGAAAAACTATATTGCGCCCGACTTTGAACGTGCATTTGAGGAATCTAAGGTTATTCTATGTGTTTCTCCACATCCTGATGATTGTGACGTGGGTGCGGGTGGTTTAATAGCTAAGTATTCTAGCAATGTGGAGACTTACTATGTTATAGTAACAGACGGATCTAAAGGGACTAAACGTAAAGATCTTGATCCGCATAAGCTAGCTATTATAAGGAAGAAGGAACAAGAAGAAGCAGCGAGAATTCTCGGCGTTAAGAAGTTGTTTTGGTTAAATTATATTGATGGAGAAGTCAATTATCAAGACTATAATCGAATAATGCTTGATTTAGTACGTATTTATCGGCTCGTAAAACCAGATATAGTATTATCACCAGATCCCTCACTACCATATGAAGCACATTTGGATCATATTATTGTGGGAAAAGCTGCGTCGTCTGCAGCAATATTCTCTGGAATGCCGTTGTTTAATAAAGTAGACCAAGCTTCAGGTCTCGAACCCCATCGTGTAAAATATGTTGGGTACTACTATACATCTAAACCAAATTATTATGTTGATATTACCAGTGTAATTGATAGAAAATTAGAGGCATTGAAAAAACACGAATCACAATTTGGGGATACATGGAATTATATTGAGACATTCATACGTATACTGAGTTTCATCTATGGAAGAAAGATCGGAGCGGAATACGGTGAGGCAATTAAACTAGTTCCAACGTTTTTGTTGCATGCAATACCTTTCACAGAACATATATAGGAATAAGCGTCTTGGATAGAATATTTAAATGGTGCGGGGGGTGGGATTTGAACCCACGCAGGCCTACGCCAGCGGATCTCCCCTCGGCGGGGTATATCCGATTGTCCCGCCGGTCTTAAGTCCGCCCCCTTTGACCAGGCTCGGGCACCCCCGCACCGTAGATTATTTTCTGTATATACTGCTTAAAATCGTTACTTCTGATCATTCATTGAGATTCTCAGTTCGTCGCGAGTTCTTCATCAAAAATCATTCTTGGAGCGGCTTCATCATCTATTGATAAGATTTCTTAGAAGGCTTAAAATTTATTTTTGAAGATCCCTCCTAAGAGAGTAAAGCAGTTTTCTCGCCTTTTTAATAGTTCCAGCAGTCTTTATCGGTATCAATAGGCAATTAGCATTGCCGATCTTTTTTATTGTACTCATCAATGCTATTAATTCATCCTTATATAAGTGGGCAACTCTAATTACTCCTCTTTTGATGGAAGGCTCATAGTATACAAGTTGGGGATCAGCTTTAATAAGAGACTTCTCTCCGAAGAATCTAATCCAGTGTGTACGAATAGTTTCCTCTATAGATTTTTTATCGATTTTTTGCTCACTTAATATAGCGAATACTAAGTATCGTTTTCTTAATTTCTTTTTTTCTATTTTTTCTTCAACTTTTTGTATTAAGATTTTCTTCAATTGAGTAGTTTCCTTTCTTAGAGATGCAATTTTTACTTTTAGTTCTCTAATTTTCGTTATTAGATATAGTAACGTTATAATG
>JAGHDU010000196.1 GCA_021159785.1 Staphylothermus sp.
ATCCATTATGGGTTAATACTTTTTCATAATATTCTAATGTAACAAACAAATAATTGATTAGTAATATCTTAGATGAAATATTCAATTATATACACCAGATCAATAAAACAGACTACTATTTACCTATAATTCTCTAAGAGACAGAATCTTTGAATAATTCAAAACCATAGCTTTTTAACTATCTTTCTTAGACGTTATCCTTATAGCGGGATATGTTCATGGTTCTCATATGTATGCGGGTGATGGGAGCATTGCTCCGAACCCGTGAGGTGTGACCTAAATGTGACCCGTATGCCGTTCGGGTCGAACGCCACCCATGACTCCATGGGATGAACCCCGAGGAGGGCGACCTCTCTGGGTGAGGTGGAACCGATGAAACCGTATCACGATGAAACAAATACATAGAGTGATACGGTTTGAGGAAACGGTTTATACGTGATAGGATATCATGGGAACTATTAGGTGAGTATTGATTTGAGTATTCCAGCACCTGCGAGAAGAAGCGATAAAGTTAAAGTAACACTCAGAGTTCTCGAGAGCGAACCCAGGGATGTTGGCAAAGGTATTGCTAGAATAGATCCAGCGATTATGGAGAAGCTCGGAATAGTCAATGGAGACATCATCTTAATAGAAGGTAGAAGAAAAACTGTTGCTAGAGCAGTTGAGGGTAGTGAAAGAGATAGAGGATTAGGAGTTATTAGACTTGATAAATTCCTTCGCCAAAACGCAGGAGCAAAGATCGGGGACAAGGTTATCGTTGAAAAGCTTAATGATGATGAAGTTAAAAATGCAACACTCGTAAAGCTTGCACCAACAAAATACTATGCACCAATAGACCCCGGAACAGCAAGTTATGTCAAGAACAGATTATTAAACAGACCCGTTATGGAAGAAGATATTGTTACAGTCCAAATACTAGGTCAAGCAATACCGTTTAAAGTAGTATTTACAAAGCCCAAAGGACCCGTTATTATCAAGAAATCAACTAACGTCATTATTCTAGAGCGTCCAATGGATCTATACAAAGTACCTAGAGTAACATATGAAGACATTGGGGGAATGAAACATATTATCCAAAGAGTTAGAGAACTCGTAGAACTACCACTAAGACACCCAGAGTTATTCAAGAGGCTTGGAATAGATCCTCCCAAAGGAATACTATTATATGGACCACCAGGTACTGGTAAAACATTACTAGCAAAAGCAGTAGCTAATGAAGCCGAAGCATACTTCATAGCCATTAATGGCCCCGAAATAATGAGTAAATTCTACGGCGAATCAGAGCAGAGACTAAGAGAAATATTCGAACAAGCCAAGAAAAACGCACCAGCAATAATATTCATAGACGAAATAGACGCTATAGCTCCAAAGAGAGACGAAGTCATGGGAGAAGTTGAGAGAAGAGTAGTAGCACAACTACTAGCACTAATGGATGGTTTGGAAAGCAGAGGAGACGTAATAGTCATTGCAGCTACGAACAGACCAAACGCACTAGACCCAGCTCTTAGAAGACCTGGTAGATTTGATAGAGAAATAGAAATACCACTTCCAGATAAACAGGGCAGACTCGAGATACTTCAAATACATACACGTGGAATGCCATTAGCAGAAGACGTTGACCTAGCAAAACTAGCTGAGATAACACATGGATACACAGGTGCCGATATAGCAGCACTGGTGCGTGAAGCTGCTCTAAATGCTTTAAGAAGATACTTGCCAGAGATAGATCTCGATAGCGAGACTATCCCAGTTGAAGTACTCGAGAAAATGGAAGTTAGAATGGAGGACTTCATATCAGCATATAAAGAAATAGTACCAAGTGGTTTGAGAGAAATCTATGTCGAAGTACCAGAAGTTTCATGGAACGATATTGGTGGCCTTGACGATGTAAAACAAGAACTTATGAGAACTGTTGAATGGCCTATGAAATACCCAGAAGTATTCAAGAGATTAGGTATTAAGCCACCTAGAGGGATCCTACTATTCGGTCCTCCTGGTACTGGTAAGACTTTGTTGGCTAAGGCTGTTGCTACTGAGAGTGGTGCTAACTTTATAGCGGTGCGTGGTCCGGAAGTACTAAGCAAATGGGTAGGAGAATCAGAAAAAGCAATACGTGAAATATTTAGGAAAGCGCGCCTCTATGCTCCAGCAGTAATATTCTTCGACGAAATAGATGCTATAGCTCCTGCAAGAGGATATGCATCTGATACAAGAGTAACTGAACGCATAGTCAGCCAATTATTAACTGAAATGGATGGTATCCATAGATTAGACAATGTAGTAATTATAGCGGCAACAAATAGACCTGACATACTGGACCCAGCTCTACTCAGACCAGGTAGATTTGATAAATTAATATATGTACCACCACCAGACCTCAATGGAAGACTAGAAATACTGAAAATACATACAAGAAACATGCCTTTAGCAGAAGATGTTGACTTATACGAATTAGCTAAAAGAACAGAAGGATACAGTGGAGCTGACCTAGAAGCTCTCGTACGTGAAGCAGCAATGAGAGCCTTAAAAGAAACTCTCAATATAGACAAGATATATATGAGACACTTCCTAGAAGCGATGGAAAAAGTAAAACCATCAATAACTCCCGAGATCATAAAGATATACGAGGAATGGGCACAAAGAGCAAGACAAAGATTACCAAAAGAATACTTGAAACCAGCAGTTTACACGTAAATCTTATCTATTTTATAAGACTACATAATTCATTGTAGATTATTTATATACCGCTACAGTAGTGATTTTCGAGAATAAGTAGTTTTCTCAACGGTGGAGAACAATGAGCAGATTATCAGATGTATGGAGAAACCATCCACTATTCAGACTAGTACTTGAAGAACTAATTAACAAACCATCTGGTTTATCAGAAAAAGACTTATATGAAATTATAAAGAAGGAGCATAGATACGATGTATCTAAACCCGAGCTCTATGAAGTGCTTCTGAGACTGGAGCTTAGGGGATATATAAGAGTTGAAAGAATTAGAAAGGACCTTGTTGTAAAGCTTTCACCTGATATAGACCGTATTTTGCAATGAATTAAGTTTTAGAATCTATAATACTAAAATATACATAGGTGATAGTTTCTTGGGTGTTAACTTAAGGGATTTAATACCAGATGATGTAAGAATAGTTATCGAAGACTTAAGAATACTGAGAGGTAAAGTAATAATTATTGATGGTTACAATGCTCTATATCAGTTCTTAACAGCTATCAGACAACCAGATGGAACACCACTAATGGATAGTCAGGGAAGGATAACCAGTCATTTAAGCGGTTTATTCTATAGAACAATAAACATAGTTGAACATGGAATTAAGCCAGTATATGTATTTGATGGTAAACCACCAGAGATTAAAGCACAAGAAATTGCTAAAAGGAAAAAGATCAAGGAAGACGCAGTTAAGAAATATGAAGAAGCAGTTAAGAAAGGTGATATAGAAGCAGCTCGTAGATATGCTATGATGTCTGCTAAGCTCACCGATGAAATGGTGCAGGATGCCAAGAAGCTTTTAGATGCAATGGGTATACCATGGGTTCAAGCACCTGCTGAGGGAGAGGCACAAGCAGCATACATGGCTAAAAAAAGAGATGCATGGGCTAGTGCTTCACAAGACTATGATAGCCTATTGTTTGGTTCTCCTAGATTAGTAAGAAACCTAACCATAACTGGTAAGAGGAAATTACCCAAGAAGAACGTATATGTAGAAATAAAACCCGAACTAATAGAGCTCAATAAATTACTAGAGAAACTCGGTATTACTAGAGAACAATTAATATATGTAGCAATACTCATTGGAACAGATTACAACCCAGATGGAGTTAAAGGAATCGGTCCAAAGAAAGCACTCCAATTAGTAAAGGCGTATAAAACACTAGACAAACTAATGAAGGCAATCCCCAAAACAGAGTTCCCAGTTGAACCCGAGAAAATAGTTAACTACTTCCTGAACCCACCCGTAACTGATGATTATAAACTAGAATGGAGAGAACCCAACGAGAACAAAATCAGAGAAATACTTGTAGAAGAACACGACTTTAACCCAGAGAGAGTTAAAAACGCTGTTGAACGCTTGAAGAAAGCATACAATGAGCATATAAAGGGTAGACAAATGGGATTAGAAGCTTGGTTTTCAAAATAAGGTACCAATAACTAGTACTCAGTCCATCCATATTTACCTATCAACGGCACAAATAGACACTCAATACCCCATTTCTTGTATATTTTACCATTTTTCTTCTCTACAACGAGTAGTTTCTGAAAGAATCTATTACCAACAGGAATTACTAGCCTTCCATTATCATTTAGTTGCTCAATCAAGGGTTTTGGTACATCGGGTGCTCCTGCTGTTACTATTATCCTATCATAGGGTGCCTCCTCTGGATAACCGAGTGATCCATCGCCAACTATTACCGTGACGTATTTTGAATAACTAGCCCTTTCAAGATTCTTTTTTGCAAACTCAGCAAGTTCTGATATTTTCTCAATAGTGTATACATGTCCTTTTTTACTAGGATCTTGTTTGGCAACTATTTCAGCTAAAACCGCTGCTTGATACCCTGAACCAGTACCGACTTCTAAGACTTTGTGTCCAGACTCTGGATCTAGTTCTTCAGTCATTATGGCAACCATGTGTATTGCACTAATTGTTTGACCATAACCAATTGGTAATGGTTCATCTACGTAAGCATATTCCCTTAGATGTGGTGGTATAAATTCTTCTCTAGGAACATTAAGAAGCGCTTTCTTTACTTTTTCAGACTTAATGATCCCTATCCTCCATAAGTACTCTACTACTTTCTTTCTTTCATTTTCGAAACGCCATTTATCACTTGTATTGGGAAGCTTCATTTCTTACACTCCCTAATAATATACATGATACATACTGTAATAAATGGTAGCTGAAGCGTCGCTAGATACAGGTGAAACTATGGTCGTGGTTGACGTATTGTATGGTAGAGGACACCCTAACATTAGAGCAACTCATAAAACAACACTGGAAATTACGAAGGAACCACATGTTACTCCACGAGGTGATTGCATTATTGCTGTTAATGCTACAAAAGCAACAAAAGATCTCGATCCTGAGCTAAAGAACATTATACGTAG
>JAGHDU010000058.1 GCA_021159785.1 Staphylothermus sp.
GGATATTATCATTATGTATTTCTTGGAGGGGGTGGTCATGGATGGGTCGCCGTGTACATTCCTCCGTGGGAATGGATTCGAGTAGATTTGACAATAGGAACGGGTAAAGGTATTGGACATATAAGAGGTGCGGCATACTATATTTTTCCAACTGTATTAATAGGTAAGATTGTATTAGAGGATTATGCAGTACAATCAGCTGATTATACAGAAGAGATCATATTAAAGAAGATCAAGTATGATCTTATTTTAGAGGTTATAAAATATAATTCAACTCAGAAGTAATCATATAAGTCTTATGGCACTAGTTTTTATTTTAGATGACCGAAGACTCCAGTGCCGAGACGTTGTGTCTATGAGGAAACTCCACCCCTCGGGATCTAGTACCAGGTAATTTCTGAGTACTTCTTCATTAATTCTTCATATTTTTCTTCAACCATACTGAGTATTTCATTACCATGTATTCTTATCAAGTGTAAATATAACCCACGTCTCGTAAATGGTCCTTTTCCACACAACCCGCATCTTAAATGACCATTTCTCTCTGTGACTAATATAGAGGCTACACTTCCCACAGCTTTTCTCATGAAAGTGTATTTTGTGGAACCAACTATTTTTTGTAGATCAATATCGTCTGCAGGAAGTCCCACTGCTCTCCTAACTATAAACTTCAATAAACGATCAGATAAAATGCTTAAACCCAATCCCGACACCCCCATATACGAATATACTTCCTAGTTAACTGTTTTAAGGGAAGCGACTCATGATACTATTTGGTAAATAATTTAGGTCACTTACTTTTTATAAGATAGGATGAGGTGACTATTCATCTGAGGATGTGATAATTATGGATCGTGTGTTTATCATTGGTGTTGGCATGACTAAAATCGGGAGATTTTATGAGAAAAGCGGAAGAGAATTAGTAGCAGAAGCCATTCTCAAAGCATTAGAGGATACCAAAAACGTTAAACCCAACGCACTTGTTCTAGGAAACATGACCTCAAGTGTTTTAATGGAACAAGACAGTCTTGCGGCATTAGCAGCTGATTATAGTGGATTGAGAGGTATTCCAGCATTCAAAGTAGAGGCAGCATGTGGTAGTGGTGGTGCAGCTTTTTATGCAGGTTATAGCTTAGTAAAATCAGGTCTTGCAGACACAGTAGTTGTTGCTGGATTAGAAAAACTAACAGAGAAACTAACCGCTGATGCTACTAAGGCTCTTGCACAAGCAGCAGATACTGAATACGAGGTCTTTTATGGAGCAACCTTTACGGGCTTAAATGCATTGGTTGCAAGACTTTATATGAGCAAATTCGGGTACACGAGAGAAGATATGGCTTATTGGCCTCTTAGAATGCATGAGTATGCATCATATAACCCATATGCTCAATTACCAAGAAAAACCAGCCTTGAAGCAATACTCAAGAGTCCGGTAGTAGCTGATCCTCTACATTTATTCGATTGTGCACCTATAGGTGATGGTGCAGCTGCAGTTGTCCTTACAAGAAACGAGGAATTAGCAAAAACTGTAGCTAAGGATACAGGTAAAGACGTACTTGTCGAGGTAGCTGGTATTGGTATGGCGACAGACTCCGTTGACATAGGCTCTAGAAGAGATCTCCTAACGATTGAATCGACGGTTAAAGCTAGTAGAGATGCTTACAAAATGGCAGGAATAACTGTGAAAGACATTGATTATGCAGAGGTTCATGATGCTTTTCATATAACAGGATATTTAGCTCTAGAAGATATGGGTTTTGCACCTAAGGGTGAAGCACCAAAGCTGTTGAAGGAAGGAAAATTTGCTAAAGGTGATAAACCAGAAGTTAACTTTAGCGGCGGATTAAAGGCACGAGGTCATCCCGTAGGAGCTACTGGTATTTATCAAATAGCAGAAGCTACTATGCAGATCAGAGGTGGTTTTCCGGGTTATAAGGCGTCTGATCCAACTGTTGCTGTTACACAGAATATTGGCGGTATAGGAACGTATTCGATAGTAACTGTGCTAAGAAGATATCGTTAAAAAACAACTATTTCAAATAGTGTGTTTAGAGGTAATAGGTCGTGGAGAAAAAAGACATACGTGAAATGCTTGAAGAAATCGAAGAATATCGTAAGAAATCTATTATGGGTGGTGGAGAAGAAAAAATTAAAAAACAGCGCGAAAAGGGTAAGCTCTGGGTAAGGGATAGGATCGAGAGACTGTTTGATCCCGGTTCTTTCGAGGAATTACAGTGGATGAGACTCCATAGATCAACATATTTCGGACTAGATAAGTTGAAATACTATGGTGATGGAGTAGTAGTTGGTTATGGAACGATCGATGGGAGAACAGTGTTCATATATGCACAAGACTTTACAGTAATGGGAGGCAGCATTGGAGAATCTCATGCTGATAAAATTGTCAGAGTAATAGATATGGCTATTGAAACAGGCTCACCTGTAATAGGATTGTATGACTCGGGGGGCGCAAGGATACAAGAGGGAGTAGCAGCATTACATGGTTGTGGTAGAATATTTAGGGCAAATGTAAGAGCGAGTGGAGTTATTCCACAAATAAGTTTAATTCTGGGACCATGTGCAGGAGCAGCTGCATATAGTCCGGCATTGACTGACTTTATAATAATGAGTAAAAGTTCGTACATGTTTATTACTGGTCCCGAAGTTGTTAAGGCAGCTACTGGAGTTGAAACAACTTTTGAAGAACTAGGAGGAGCACATGTACATGCTGTCGAGAGTGGTGTAGCTCATTTCATAACAGAAGACGAAGATAGTGCATTCCAGCTTACGAGGAAATTATTATCATACCTACCGAGCAGCTTTGATGAAGACCCGCCATACGTTAAAACAGATGATCCTATTGACAGAAGGATAGATGACTTATATGAAATAGTACCGACCGATCCAATGAAACCATTTGATATAAGAGATGTTATATACAGAATCGTGGATGATTGGGATTTCTTAGAGATACAACGTGATTACGCTAGATCAGCAGTCATTGGATTTGGTAGAATAGGTGGTTTCACAGTAGGGATTGTTGCAAATCAACCAGCTGTTAACGCCGGTGTTATAGATATTGAAGCATCGAACAAAATAGCAAGATTTGTAAGGTTCTGTGATGCATTCAATATTCCAATTATAACTCTCGTCGATACCCCAGGCTTTATGCCTGGAATAGATCAAGAACATGGTGGAATAATTAAGCATGGAGCAAAAATATTATATGCTTACTCAGAAGCAACAGTCCCCTTGATAACGGTTATAATGAGAAAGGCTTATGGAGGAGCATACATCGCCATGGGAAGCCTTGCTCTCGGGGCAGATATAGTTTATGCCTGGCCGACTGCTGAAGTAGCTGTCATGGGTCCCGAAGGAGCCGTTAGAATACTCTATAGAAAAGAGGCAGCAAAACATCCAGAACCAGATAAGTTCATGGCCGAGAAACTCCATGAGTATAGAAAAGTATTTGCAAACCCGTATAGAGCAGCTGAACTTGGTTATGTTGATGATGTAATCGATCCAGCGGTAACGAGGCTTAAGATCTATAATGCTCTAAAGGTATTAAAGAATAAGAAGGAAGAAATGATTCACATAATAC
>JAGHDU010000137.1 GCA_021159785.1 Staphylothermus sp.
CACATAATAAGTATATAATACTAGCTAAACTATTTCTAGGTGTAGTAAAATGGAGTATTTAATTCTAAAATCAATGATTGAAGGAACACATTTAGCAATTTACTCTACCATAAAGCCTGGGGGATACCATAGATTAATGATCGAGCCAGGAATAGATCATTTACTATCAAACACCATTTCGGCCACCGATCATATAATAGAAGCAATAGAAGTGGGAGAAAAAATTAGAAAAGGTGAATTAGCTGCTACATCGTTTAATTTAGGACAGCTACTCGCGAGGAGTCTTAGAGAAGCATATAGATGGCTCCCTCACAGAGTCGAGCCTTCATTCATTATCCCTCAAATAATATACTCCTTAGCGATTAGTCATTCAGATATAGATAGCGTAGTTAATGATGCTGGGAAATTAAAGAAATCACTAGAACTATTCCTCAGCAAGAGGAATTGGAGAGAAATAAAGTATTTCCTCGAGAGTCTAAAAAGTATCCACAGAACTGATATGTATGATCACATCATTAGCGCTGGAGGAATTTCACATATAATGGGCATAGAAGGAGAAATATCATTTAATGATATATTTAGAGTTCTAGGTAGTAAATGGCCTGCATTCACAAGCCTAGATCTAAGGGAGTTCAGCATTGTAGAGTATGTTAAGAAACTAATGGAACACTATAGAAAATATCAAAACGCAAACAACGCTGTAATAGCACTTTACCTCGAAATAATCTATCCAAAGCTACCGTCATGGGCTAAAGAGTTAGTAGATGAAGCTATCAGAGAAGGCCTCATGACAGGCAAAGCTGGTAGCAAGAAGCTTTTCGAACTAGACCTCAAGCTTAGAAAACAAAATGTATTGTTCCATGAATACACTGGATTACTAGCAATAATAACAAGTCTAGCAGTATATGAGGGGCTCCGTCCATAAGGTTTCTTTTCTCAATAAAACTCTTCTTCTTCATAAATATCTTCATATTCAGCACTTGTTACTAGTTCCCGTAGAGTTTTCTTGTAGAAATGTATTTGTTTCCTAATGAATGGATCCATGAAATAAGGCGCCAATGCTATCCCAGCTAAGAAACCACCTATATGGGCCCAGAAAGCTATGTTAGAAACAAATCCCAACAAAGAGACTAGACCCATTATTAATTGGTAGATAAACCATATCAGTATATAGCCCCAAGCTGGTAAAGTGAATATGAAGGGAATAATCCATATAGGATAAACCATCGTGACTCTGGAACGTGGATAGTATATTAGATAAGCACCCATAACACCACTAATGGCACCAGAAGCCCCAAGTGTTGGTGTAACCCATGGATTACCTACAAGTTCTCTATAAAGTAAATACTGTGTTGGTATAAACGTAATGCTCAATAAATGAAATACATCAGCCGCTAAACCACATAATATATAGAATGCCAGAAACCTTTTCCTACCCATAGCGCTTTCAACTGGTCCTCCAAAGAAGAACAAGAAAATCATGTTACCCAACAAATGTATTATATCTCCATGCATAAACATTGCAGTAAACAAAGTCCACAATCTTTCACCACGTACAACAGCTATAGGGATCATAGCTAACCTTCTCTGAACTTCATATACATCGATTGCTCCAGGAACTAGTAAGCTTGGATAAAGATGAGATAATACAAATACAATAACATTCACTACTATGAGAGAAAGCGTGACCACAGGAGTTCTTTTGGGAGCTGTTTGAGATACGGGTATACCCAATTTGTATCAACCACACATGTAGTTATTTTAGCCATTTATCGAGACCAATTGGTTTTTCCTCCTTCACGTAATCAATTACTACAATTTCTCTATTGGCTGGTAAAGATACATTATATACATATGTATTTCCTAGTTTAATTCTCGTCATCACAGCATTATGGGCATGTGCATGAATAACTAGATCAACTCTTTTATTAATAACTACTTTCTCCATCCGAGATGAAGCTAGATATGGCCAAACCTCTCGGGGCTCACCTTCAAGATCAGAGTATGTTACACCATAATGTGAGACAAGTACAATTATTTCAGCACCCTTGCTCCTTAATTGATCTATTAGACTTGATACAAGAATGGGTAGTTTACGGTAATAATCCCTAACCCACGGCATATGCCTTGATTGCCATGGTGTGGGTTTATCGAGTGCTCCACGGGTACCTATTATACCTATGCGTTGACCAAATACCTCGAGTAAGATGTAATCATCATTTAACCATTTGAACGAGGGATACATGGATTTGTATTTATCTTCGTAACCACGGTATTCTTCGTTACCAAATATGCTAATGATTTGTGTTTCTGGAAATTTCTTTAATAATGCGTTATAAACAAGTTTTAGCGCATAAACATTGTTCTTATCAACTAAGTCCCCTGCTAAAATAATGATATCCGGCAAAGCACTTGTTTTGTCAAGGCTCTTCATAAATAGATCAAGGTATCTTGGACTATGAATATCAGCAGTCGATAATATTTTTACCAAGACCAGTATTCACCAAAATAAGATTTATTAAGCAATTGAATATTTATTTTCCCTAGCAATCAATATAATGTGTTTAAAGGAGAAATGTGGAGGGTGTAGTGGCGTGACAATAGGTTTATTGAAAGGCGTTAATAAAGCCGGGCATAAGGGATGGACAACAGTTAAATGCGCTATTTGTAACAAGGACTTAGATTTATTCAAAGCTGTTGAAACAGGAGAAGTATACTATTGTCCAAGATGTGTAGCTAACGGTAGAGAAGCATATTTCTGTGAAGCCCATGCTAGAAACGTCCACTTCAAATGCCCATATTGTGGTACTGAATTAAAACCATATTATGGCTAATTCAAGGATCATCATCAATAACTTCAATAGCGTTTTTAGGACACAACGGAACACAAGCACAGCATTCAATACATTTCTCTTGTTCTACAACAACTGATTTTTCAGGTGAAATACTAAATACGTGAGTAGGACAATATTCAACACATAGATTACATAAATCACACTTACTATGATCAATAATTATTTTAGCCAATACATCTCCCCGGTGAACAAGACATTGATTAAAGCACTAGCTGACCTACATATTCATTCAACACATAGTGATGGAAAAACTAGTCCTAAAGAAATAATCTATACTGCACAATATAAGGGTTTAAACATAATATCAATAACAGATCATAATACATTCACGGGCAGCGTAGAAGCATTGAAATATGCTAAGAACCTAGAAGAAGAATTAATCGTAATCGTAGGTAGTGAAGTAAGAACAGACTATGGAGACATACTAGTATACTGTCACGAACCAATAAACACTCCACACAGACTAGATATCCTAATAGATTATGCACATGAAAACAATTGCTTAGTAGTACCTGCTCATCCATTCGATATCTATCGCATGGGGATTGGTGATAAAATATTTGATTACAAGGAATGGGATGCTATTGAGACATGGAATGCCTCCTCGGACCCTAGATCTAATAAGAAAGCCTTAGAAGCAGCAAAATTACTCGGGTTACCTGGATTAGCTAATAGTGATGCACACATACCAGACTACATTGGCTGTGCCTACACAGTTATAGAAATAGAGGATTACAGTGTTGAATCAGTATTTAGAGCCATTAAGCAAAAAAGAACCCATCCACATCCAGGATATCCCCCTTTTAGAGCATTCTTCAAAAAGATGTTTTGGAGCGTTAAGAGAAGACTCGGATCATAATAATTAATGCTAATCAAGGAATTCTTTCAAAAACTCATCATCAGAAACTGTTCTAATTAATTTACGATGGTGTAGCCTAAAGATTTTCCTTATGACACCAGGCATTAAATCATAGTCTTCTTCGCTATAATAATGTATACCTGCGTTTTCCTTAGCACCAAACAATACTTCTCTAATAGTTCTGCGTAAACCATACTTTGAACCAGTTATATAGAATAAACAGCAATCGAACCCACTAGTCTTTAATGATTTATATTTACATATACTCAAAGGAATGCTTGAAGAATGCTTCTCTAGAACTCCCTGTATATCATTTAATACTTCATACCACCAATCATCCCCGGGAACATATAAATCCTCAGCTTCTACAGTATATTTTCTCCACTTGTACCTGGATAAGTATTCTTCATACTCAATACCTTGTATAAAACTGATCCTCTGTATTAATTCAGATGTTGCTCTAAGTGACTCCACTATAACTCCTCTAGTACCATATTTCAAGGATTCTTCGAGTATTCTTAGATGTTCTTTTTCAAAACCTGGAATAAGTGGTTGTAGCCTCAATACGACTGGTATATTTTTCTCATTAAGTATTCTCATTGTTTCTAATCTATTCTTTGCAGGAGGAGCATATGGTTCCATTAGACGAGTATATTTGTCGGGTAGGTTTAAACTTATTTGTATAAGAACAATGTTTTCTCTAGCCATCTTCTCTAATATTTCAATCCACGGTTGTTGTGTCAACAATGTACTTTTTGTATTGATTATTACTGGGATCTTGTATTTGTAAGCTATTTCTAATATTTTATATGATAACATGTATTTTCTTTCTAGAGTTTCTTGGAATGGTTCTGTAAGTGTTGATAAACGGAAGAATGGTTTGTGTTTTAACTTGGACAATTGTGAGGCTGTTTAAGTCTTAATGATACATTTAAATATTTTACTTTTAATTACTTGATGAAAGATGGAGAAACTGTATAAGCTCAGCGAGTTTGCTAGGCTAACGGGTATTAGTCGTAGTGGTATAGTTAAATGGATTAGGGAAGATAAGATTAGAGCTGTTAATATTCATGGTAGATGGTATATACCTGAATCAGAATATGAGAGGTTAACCAAGGGATTCTATACTGGAGTAAAGAGGATTGCAATCTATGCCAAAGTTAGTGGTAATACACAGAAGGATGACCTGGAAAGACAAATATCTTCCCTAGAAGATTATGTTAGAAAACACTATCCACAAGCAGAATACATGGTTATCAAGGATATTGCTAATGGTCTTAAAGAATATAGGAGAGGACTAAGGAAACTAATAGAAATGGCACGGAGGAAACAAATAGACGCCATAGTTATAGCGTATAAAGATAGATTAACAAGATCTAGTTTCACTTATCTCAAAGAACTCTTTAAAGCATACGGTGTTAGAGTAATAGTTGCTTTCCACGAGGAACCTAAGGATTACTATCGAGAACTAGTTGAGGATCTAATAGCGATTGTTACCAGTTTTGCTAGGAGAATTTATGGTAAACGTAGTAGGAAGTATAAGAAGGTGGTGGAAGCAGTTGAACAAGCAGTTAAAGACCCTTAAAAGAATAGTAGTCCTAGAGGGATGGACTAATAGGTATAGTAGGCAGGCTCTTAGAGAGATTACTAAAGCCTATAGAGAAATGCTCCAAGAAATGGTAGAATATGCTGTAGAATATAAAGCATCTCGAGCTACTCTACACAAGGTGTTCTATCATAAGTTTAGGGAAAAGTATCCCCGGCTACCAACAAGAATTATCAAGGGATGCTATAGAGATGCTGTTAGGAGAGCTAGATCATTTAGAGAACTGAAGAAGAAGGGGCTAGTCAAGACCGATAAACCAGTGGTAAGGAAGGTAACGATAATCTATTCTGACTCGCAAGACTGGAGGCTAGGAGATGGAGTTATTGAGCTAAGGACTCATAGAGGATGGGTAAAGATACATTATAGGAGTCATAAACAGCTACATAGGTACCTCTACAATGGATGGAAGCTCTCCAGCGAATTAAGACTTAAACTAGGTGGTAAGAAAGTCATTGTATACCTAACGTTTACGAAGAACTTCGAAGTCGTATACAGTCCGAGCAATGTTGTTGCAGTTGATGTTAATGAGAATAATGTTACGCTGGCTGTATTCAGGGATAAGAAGCTATGTAAAGTATACAGGATAGAGACTGGTCTTGGGAGGATAGTTATCTCTTATGCTGAGAGGAGGAAGAGGATGACCAGGGATAAATCAACGAAGACTAGGAATGTTAGGAAAGCTCTTAGGAAGCTTAGGGAGAAGGTGAGGAAACGAGACATAATCTATAAGACGGCTAAAATTATTGAGGAATTAGCAATTCGGAACAATGCTATTATAGTTACCGGGAATGTACGTAGAGGTAAGAGGAAACTGGTTGAAAAGACTAGAAAGAGTGCTTTGAGGCATAGGATTCATCAGTGGAGTGTATCAGCTATAGTGGAGACACTAAATAATAAACCACTACATGTAGTTGAGGTATCGGAAGCTTATACTTCCTCTATAGATCCGTTCACAGGTAGACGTATTCATAAGTTTACTCCCTCGATGACCCGCATTGCGGTGAGAGGAAGGAGAAGGATAAAAACAATCGAAATCCAGTTAAGACTAGCTAAGCTAGAAAACGGATTACTCCTAGATAGAGATGTTATTGGAGCTATAAACATTGGATTAAAGTATCTCTCCTCAGATGGGAGGGGTGTGGCGTTCCCCTCGACTGAGCCCCATGAGGTACGGGTGAAGCTGATGAACCCGCACCAAGGGCTAACCCCACTCACGGAATTAGAAATAACTAAAACTAATTAAAAGTACCGTGAGTGAGGAAACGCGATCTTTTCCCAGTAATATAGGTATTTTGATGGTGTTACTAGGGGTTTAGGTGCTCTATACCAGTTAGCATAGCAATAGATACAGTTATATGTACATCCATGATATGGTTCTAGTTTTAGTATAGAGTAGCATAGAGATGATATTATTTTGGATGGCTTTATTCCAAATAATCTATAATCGATCACTTCAAAACACTCTATATTGTAGAGTGGAGAAGTTATTTTTCGTCGAAGAAAACATTGTTTATGCGTAGTTTGTTCTCGAGCTCGCTTATTCTTTTTTCGTCATAGAACTCTATGTTTTCTAACTTGTGTAGTTCAACTAGTTCTTTTAGGCTTTTCTCAGCCTCTATGGGTAGGTAGACTTTGATTGTTAGTGGTTCTTTGAATTTGATATTGCGTTGTTTCTTATAGCTCCATATTGCGGAGTTTATATCGCGTACAACTAGTGCTAGGTTATAGTCTTCTTTTAACCACTTCGGGTCTGGGTCTGGGAATTTTTCTGTATGTATTGTTTTTCCATAGAGTCTCCTGTATATTGCGTCTGTTACGAATGGCATTATTGGTGCTAGTGCTCTTAGTATTCTGTTTAGTACATAGTGTAGTGTATACCATGCTGCTTCTTGCTCTTCTGGTGAGAACTTGTTGTCTCTATTATATGCTCTTGGTTTGACTAATTCCATATAGTGTGACGCGAAGTAATTCCATGTGAATTGATAGATCTCGTTTATTGGTTCATATACATCTAATTCACTATACGCTTCATCAATTTTCTTCAATACATGATTTAAGTAAGCTATAGTTGCTTTATCAATTGGTCTAAGTTCTGGTTCTTGTTTGGGTTGTGGGAACATTGATATGAATCTCGCTATGTTCCATAGCTTGGTTGCGAATAAGTATCCTGTTCTTATAACTTGTTCTGAGAATCTGTAGTCATAGCCGAGTTTAGCTGCTGCTGCTGACCAGTATCTGAATGCATCTGCTCCATATTTTTCAATATATGGTTCTGGATCTATTACGTTACCTTTGGATTTGTGCATTGCTTCGCCTTTTTCATCCAAGCCCATACCGGTTATTCTTACCCATTTGAATGCCGGTTTTCCTGTCAATTGGTAGACTCTTAAGAGGCTATAGTATAGCCATGTCCTTATGATGTCTTGTCCTTGTGGTCTAAGTGTGTTTTTGAATGCTTTTTCGAAGAGCTCGGGATTTCTCATGTATCCAGTAACATACAATACTGATATACTGCTGTCGAACCATGTATCGAATACTTTCTTTTCTCCTTCAAGCTCTTCTTTTGGTGCTCCACACTTTGGACATTTATCCCATGGTGGCTCGTCTCTCCAGGGCCTATAGTATTTACCTGGTTCAGGAATGAGTACGGCTCCGCATTTCTTACATCTCCAAATTGGGACTTCTGTAGCATAGTATCTATCTCTACTAATGGGCCAGTCTGTTGAAATACTATCGATCCAGTCCAATAGTTTTCTTCTATGCATTTCTGGTTTAAACTCTATGCTCATAGCGATTTTTCGTATGTCTTCTTTATAGTCTAGTTGTTTCAGGAACCATTCACGTGTATGTATTATCTGTATGGGGGTTTTACATCTCCAACAGATGGGGACGCTGTGTCTTATGGGTTCTTTTTTAACAAGTAAGCCTTTTTCTTCTAGTAACTCTGCTGCTTTAGCACGTGCTTCCTCTACCATTAAGCCTGCAAGGGGCCCGGTATTGTCTAGTAGTTTACCATCTTTTCCTATAATGATGAGGGGCTCGAGACCTAGATCTCTAAACATTTTGACATCTGTTTGGTCTCCGTAGCTACAAACCATTACTAGTCCAGTTCCAAATTCTGGGTCTACTTCGGGATAGCTTGTTATGATCATTTCATGTCCATATAATGGATTTACTGCGTGAAGTCCTTCTAGTTTCTTGTATCTATCATCGTTGGGGTTGTATACTAGTGCTTTACATGCTCTCAGCATCTCGGGTCTAGTTGTTGCTACAGTAACGTATTCTCCTGTCTCTTTTACTAGGAATTTAATGTAGTAAAGGTATCCGTGTTCTTCTTTATGTTCTAGCTCAGCATCTGCAAGTGTAGTTCTACACCTAGGGCACCAGTTAACTGGTCGTTCAGCTTCATATATTAGTCCTTTATTGAACAAATAGATGA
>JAGHDU010000177.1 GCA_021159785.1 Staphylothermus sp.
ATGAAGCTGTTATTAAGGCATTGATAGAGTCTGGTCTCCGAGCAGTTCTTGCAAGGGGTATCTATGAAGTAAATGTTCTTATAGATATGTTGAAGGAAACTCCAGAGCAGGCTTTAAGCCATGTAGAATCTCTCGTTAAACAGTATCATGGCAAAGAAAATGGTAGAATAAGAATAGCTGTTGCTCCAATGCACCCATATAATGCTAGTAAAGAATTGTTATTAAAGGCTAAGGAGCTTGCTGATAAATATGATTTGATATATCATACTCATACAGCTGAGTCTAAGAAGGATCAAGAACTAGTAGTACAGCTTCATGGTAAGACAGATGTAGCACTACTTTATGAGTTGGGTATACTTAGTCCTAGATATCATGCTGTCCATGCTGTAAATGTTAGTCCTAAAGAGATCAAATACATTGCTGAGACTGGTGCACATGTTATACATAATCCGGAAAGCAATATGTATCTTGGATCAGGGATAGCTCCGATACCAGAATATATACAAGCAGGTGCAAACGTAGCATTAGCAACAGATGGTGCTGGAAGCAATAATAACAATGACATGATCGAAGCTATGAGATTTGCAGTATTCCTACACAGAGCAGCAAAAAGCCATCCATCAATAATAACTGCATGGGACGCATTAGAAATGGCAACTATAAATGGAGCAAAAGCTCTCGGTTTAGAAAACGAAATAGGAAGCCTAGAGCCGGGTAAAAAAGCCGATATCACCATTATAAAGCTCGATGCACCACATACAGCTCCAGTACATGACCCATTAGGAGCTATTGTCTATTGTGCAAACGCACAAGACGTTGACACAGTCATTGCCGATGGAAAGATCCTCATGGAAAATAGAGTTGTAAAGATATTTGACGAAGACAAAGTAAGGAAGGAAGCCTATAAGGCAGCTGAAAGGATACTAGATAGAGCAAGGGAAAGATTTAATGCAAAATTCCCATTCGAGAAGTTCTTAGTGTAAAGCCTTTTTCTTTTTATTCTTTCTCCCCTACCTTTATTATATACTCCATTCTCCGACCAGTCTCTTTATCGAATAGGTGGATTCTATCTCTTCTAAACTTCAAGTACACCTTGTCCCCTGGATTCATTTTAGTTGAGGAAGGTGTTAGGAACTTTATTGTTTGTTCGTCTCCGAGCTGTAGAGTTACAACTAGATCTTTACCTATCGGCTCAACAACTAGGATAACTGCTTCTGTATCACTATCCTCCTTACTAGTTATCAGTACGTCTTCGGGGCGGATACCGAGGTATATCTCATTGTGTTCCTTGAGTATTTTCTCGGCAATCTCGTCTTCGAAAACATACTTGAAGCCTGGACATTCAAGGGCTTTACCACTTGTTACTCTACATGGTATGAGGTTCATTGGGGGAGTTCCTATGAAGCTTGCTACAAATGTATTCGCTGGTTTAGAGTATATTTCATCTGGTGTACCTATTTGTTGTATTCTCCCTTCGTTCATGACGACTATTCTATCGGACATAGATAATGCTTCGATCTGATCATGTGTTACGTAAATTGCTGTTATTCCCAGTGTTTTTTGTAGTCTTTTAAGCTCTGCTCTCATGTATACCCTGAGTAATGCATCTAAGTTACTAAGGGGTTCATCAAGTAATAATACATCTGGTTCTTTGACAAGTGCTCTTGCGAGAGCTACTCTTTGTTGTTGTCCACCACTTAGTTGTGATGGTTTTCTATCTAGTAGGTGGTCTATTTTGAGTAGTCTTGCTACCTCTCTGACTTTTCTATCTATCTCGTTCTTTGGTAGTTTCTTTAGTTTTAGTGGGAATGCAATGTTGTTATATACGGTCATGTGGGGGTAGAGTGCATAGCTTTGAAATACCATGCCTACGTTTCTGTCTTTAGGAGGTATGTCTGTTACATCTATGTCGTCGAAGTAGATCCTTCCCCTTGTGGGCTTATAGATCCCTGCAATCATGAGGAGTGTTGTTGTCTTACCACATCCAGATGGACCAAGTAGTGTAACGAATTCTCCATCTTTTATGTATAGCGTGACTTCGTCTACTGCTTTTACTTTACCGAAATACTTGCTTACCTTATTGAGTTTTACGCTTACCATGATTTAATCACCCCTTTACTCCTCCTACATATATTCTGAGTAGGAATTTCTGTGAAAATATGAAGAATATTATAGTTGGTAGAGCATAGAATAAGCTCAGTGCTGCTAAGAATCCCCAATCAATGAATTTGTATTCTCCTATAACATGGTATATCATAACTGACAGAGGCCACCATCTATCCTCTCTGATAAATGTGAATGCCATTATGAACTCTGCCCAACCAGCAAGGAATGCAAAGACAGCTACTGCAGCGAATCCGGGTAAAACTAATGGTAATATTACTTTTCTCCAAGCTGTTAGTCTATTACAACCATCAACTAATGCTGCCCACTCTATATCCCATGGAATGCTATCGAAGAACCCTTTCATGATCCATGCTCCCATAGGAGCTTCGAGAGCAGCCTTAGTGATCATGACACCAGTTAGAGTTATGAATCCTTTTCCATAAAGTCCAAGTTTATTCAACAATACGAATAATGCTATTAGAAGAACAATGCTTGGGAAAGCATGGAGTGCTAAAATAAACTCCATCATCTTTGTTCTGCCGCGGAACTCCATACGTGATAGAGCATATCCTGCAAGTCCAGCAACAAATGTAACTAATAATGCTGTCCCTAGAGCAAGGTAGAGAGAGTTCATTGTTATAGGCCAAATGTTTGGATATTTCTTAAGTCCCATCTGTATTGTCGACCATAGGAATCTCCAGTTCTTCAATGTGAAACCACTAGGTATTATACCGACAGTTACTTTCGAGCTAAAAGCTTGAGCGATTAAACCAAGATACATTAACCAAATCGGTATGGAAGGAATAACTGCTACAAATAATACAACCAATACTTTAGTGATTTTTTCCAACAAGATCCTTCTCTTTATCTTTTTTACATCAATGTATTTCTTGCCCATGTCTTACACCTCTATCTTGCTTGGCTGCATCAGTTTGTGGAATCCAAAGATCTTGAAGTAGAGGAAGATTAATACCACACCGATAGCTACTAGTAAGAGGGATACAGTTGCTCCATAAGCATATTCTCCCATCTCGAAGGCCTTGAACCAAGCATATATTGCGAAAACAGTAGTACCAGCTGCTCTTGTTGCTCCATAACTACCCCAAAGGATAAGTATTTGCTCATAAGATGCTATCAAGCTCAATGTTTGCCACGAAATAACAAAGAGCATAGGCCACTTCAAGAGTGGTAATATGATGGATTTTGCAATCTGGAAATCAGATGCACCATCAACTTTAGCAGCTCTAATTAGATCCTCTGGGATCGATTTTATAGCTGAAGTATAAATGATCATGCCAAAACTTGCTCCAACATATCCATTGACAACAATCATGAGAAACTGTGAATAGGGTCTTTCCAACAACCAGTTTTGTGGAGCAATTCCCATTGCAGCAAACAATTGATAAAGAGGACCAGAATCTGGTGCAATCAACCATATCCATAAGAAGCCATATACTACGGCAGGAGTTATCCTAGGAAGTAACCAAATTACCCTCATAAGCGTTGATAAATATTCGTTTCTTATAAAATAAACGATAGCTATAGATAAAGCTAATGAATAGAATGCATTAATTGAAAGCACGCTACCAACATATAGAAGAGTGATCATAGCTATTTCTCTAATATATGGGTCTCCACCTAATAATTTATTAAAGTTCTCAAGTGTATAGTTGAAAGCGCCTTCTATACCATGTACAAATTTAACAAAATTCTTGTATGTAACATTAGTGAATGACAGGAAGATAGTTATACCAACGGGTGTGACCCAAAAGAGTATAATCATGACTATGAGTGGTGCCAAGAATATCCAAGGCAACATTTTCCTCGATAAGTTCTTCAAACGAGTCAAATCAACTAAACACCTCCGCCAATATTTTAAAGAGGTGTAAAATACAGTGTACGAGGTGGACCTCGTAAGGGAGAGATTTTCATATTAATTTTGAAAAAATAGGTTGAGTTTTTATTTAATTATTATTTCATCACCTATTTCGGCTTGTAATGCAGCTATCATTTCATTAAGTACTTGTTCTGGTGTTGCTTCTCCTCCTTCTACTTTGGCTATTGCGTTCTCCCATAAGTTCTTGTATACTTCCCATTTTTCATGAACTGGTTCGAATGATGTGTATTGTAGCATGTATACTGCTTCTTTGTGGAACTTTGATTGTTGATAGTATTGATCGAACTGTGTAGTTATTCTTATCGGTAGATGTGCACTATCAACAGCGTGTCTAGCATCTAATGGTGCAGAAGTTGCTAAGGCTACTAGTATAAAGCTTGTCTCTGGGAACTTTGTCTGGCTTGATACGTAGTAGAGTACTGGGCTTGATAGAGTCATTGGTTCTAGTCCACTTTCAGGTGCTGGGACTAACGCAAATCCTATGTTCTGCCACTCGTATTCTTCTGTAAGGTTTCCTAGTTCTTCATGATATGGTACTCTCTGCCATTCTGCCCAATGCCATGATCCGCCAAAGAAGAATAATACTCTGCCATTAACGAAGTCTGTATGGATAATTCTCCAATCTGTTGCAATCATTGTTGGTGGTAGTACTTTATCTACTTGGGCCATTCTACAGAGTAATTGTAGTGTCTTCAGCATTGCTTGTTTATCGAGAACTAATTTACCTGTTTCAGGATCTTGTAATATACCTCCATACTGGTAGTATAATATTATGAATGGTGTTCCACCGAAGCCCTTTCTGTGGTAGAAGCCCCAATCTACTAATCCTTTCTCCATAGCTTCTTTTGCTACTTGTATTAGGTCTTCTATAGTGATTTCGCCTGTCAAAATCTTCTCCGGTAGTGCGTTTATTTCTTCCTCGCTCCATCCAAGCTCTCTCAATACATCTTTTCTGAAGTACAGTGGTCTAACTTCAGTGTCTTGTGGTATTGCCCATATATGACCCTTGTATGTTACTGCATGCCATAGAACCTTGTAGATGTCAGCGACAAGTGCCCAATATTTCTCAACATACTCGTCAAGCTGTAATGCATATCCTGCTTCAACAACTTTACCGAGCTCCTTCATGGCGAATATATCTGGTGCTTGTTCTGCTACAAATGCTTGCTCCAATTGCGTCCAATACCCACCTCTAAAGTATTGGCTCTTCTCAGTATCTACCGTTACCTTGACATCTACACCGTATTTCTCCAATAATGCTGTTACAATCTTTGCTGCTCTCTCAACGTTTATTACACGAGTAGTATCTACAGGGCTACCAAAA
>JAGHDU010000023.1 GCA_021159785.1 Staphylothermus sp.
AAGAACTAGATCAATACATACAAATACTTGGACCGAAAAATGTTGTTGAACGTGGAGGAATTGTTTCATTTAAAGTGAAGAGCATGTGGGTCGAGGTTCTTCACTTTAAATGAAACAATTCCTCCACGTTCAACAACGTTTTTCGGTCCAAGTATTTGTATGTATTGATCTAGTTCTTCCTCCTTTAATCGTTTAAACAAGTACTCCACGAGACTTACTTCGTGTTCCCATATGTTTTTCATTCCTATCCGTTCCAAATACTTAACAGCTTCGGCGAACCCTATTCCTCCAGCAATGTTTGGTGTCCCAGCTTCGAATATCCATGGAGACCCAGCCCACCTAATACTAAATCCCTCTCCCTTGTAGTGGACTTCCTTTACGGCCCCACCACCTGTTATAAATGATTCAAGTTCATTAATTAGATCCTTGCAGACGTAAAGTACACCAATACCGGTGGGACCAAGCATTTTGTGTCCAGAAAAAGTCAAGAAATCAATATCAAGATCCCTAACATTTATTGGCATATGTGGAACACTCTGTGCACCATCAACTACGACATATACTCCATGCTCGTGTGCTAACTTATTTACCCTCTTAATATCTACTACGGTGCCTGTCACATTACTCATATGAACTATTGATACAATTCTAGTCCGCCTAGTTATTAGATCTTTGAGTTTCTCCATATCTAGTCTGCCATCACTTGTAACCCCTACTACCTTGATTCTGGCATTTTTGAGCTCGGCTATCTTTATCCAAGGCAAGATACCGCTGTGGTGGTTAAGCAATGAAACTATTATTTCATCTCCTTCTCTTAAGTTCTTCAACCCCCAAGCATATGCTACTAAATTAATTGCTTCAGTAGTATTCCTCACAAATATTATTGATCTACGACTCTCAGCACCAATAAATTGAGCTACTATATCATGTGCTTCTTCATACATTTCACTTGCTTTTTGGCTAAGATAGTGTAGACCCCTATGAATATTGGCATTGAAATTTGTATAAAAATCCTGTAAAACCTGGATGACCTGTATTGGTTTTTGTGTTGTCGCTGCATTATCAAAATAAATAAGCTTTTTACCATTAATGATCTTTTCTAGAATAGGAAAATCTCTTCTAATTTCCTCGGCATTTAACATATTATTTTACCCCATAATATTTCCCTATTCAAGATATAACAGCGTTTTACTAATTATAAATAATCATTGTTTTTCCCGTTAAATATAATTTACCGAGAGCATTAAATGAGCAAATACATAGTGAATAGTATTATTAGATGGGAATTTATAAAAAGATCTTTAAATCTAATCTATATTTCTTTATGTACATTAAATCTATTTTCTTGCTAGGGCGTCTATGTTAGTTAAATGACTTAGTTCTTCGGGTATTTCCTTGTTTTTAGCTATTTCTTTGTAGATGAAGGCGCTTGGGCGGAGGTATCTCTTCTTGGTATTGTAATCAATGTATACGAGCCCGAATCTCTTACGGAAACCCTGTGCCCATTCATAGTTATCGGTTAGTGACCAATGAAGATATCCCTTTACGTTTAGTCCATCCTTTACTGCTTTATATACTTCATATAGGTGACTAACGAGGTAGCATGACCTATATCTATCGGTTTCATCAGCTATTCCATTCTCAGTAACCATTAAGGGAACATTGTATCTAGACGCTATTTCTCTTAAGAGCTTTCCGAGTCCTTCTGGATAAATTTCCCATCCGAAGTCACTTGCTGGTCTACCGCTTCTACAATACCCACCTGGAGGACAGTTGAATCCATAGCCGTCGAGCATTGTTAATTTACCATCTTTTTCTCCAAAGACATGCCTTGAATAATAGTTTACACCAATCCAGTCAAGGCGCCCCTTAAGGTCTTTTCTTTCTTCTGTACCTAGTGTGCGTCCAGCGTAAACAGCGTCAATGAATGCATAGAGTACTTGGTTCTTTATATTATTAACTTGTTCTTCGAGTTTCTCATCAAAGGTTTCAATCCATGCAAATGCATAGATTAGTCCAACAGGTTTTTTCGAATAAGCTTTTATCGCATCATATGCACGAGCATGTGCTTGAATCATGTTTTTAGCTGCTTTTATGGAAGCTTCGAAGCTGAGATAACCAGGTGGAAAACCGGATTTAAAGTTGATGTAGCCTTGTTGATATACAACATTGGGTTCATTCATTGTGCTCCACATATCTACTAAGTCATCGAAATGATAACTAATGAAAGCAGCAAACTTAGCAAACTCTACAACACTTCTATCATCGAGCCATCCACTGGGAGCTCTATCGGGTCCAAACTTTCTCACTTTGATCGGATCGTGGAGCCATAAGGGTAAAGGCCAGTGATATAGATTCAATATAAATGTTTTACCTCTCTCTTTCCAATCAGCAAAGATTTCTCTATAGTGTTTAACTGCCTCCATATCTGCAATCTTTTCTAATTTCTCAATAGCCGGCTCCGGCACATCTACACGAATAATATTGTCATCCTCATCTCTCTCAACATCAACACTTACATCAAACGTGGGTTTAGGAAAGATCCTTGCCCATTCTACACATCCACGAATAGCGTTCATTCCAAGAGATTCAGCTATGTCATGATCCTGCTTATAAAGATGCCAGTAACCCGGGCCATTCTCTGGTAAATCACCACTAACCAAACCAGCGATTATATTTTCTTGGTCATGTACCCAAACCCACCAATCACTATAAGGAACTTCGCTACCCTCTAGACCCATCTCGAATTGAAACCCAGACCAAGAATAACCAAAAAGAAAATCTTTAGGAAACTTATATGACATATTATCACCTCTAACTTATAACTCAATGAAGACCAAGGACTTACGGGTTTTCTCAATACTTGTTAATAAACGCGTCATTATAATAGTCTTTCTTTTAAATATTTCATGTGAACTATTTTTATCAGTGCAAAATGCTTTCAAAAACATATATTGTAGTATTTAGTGCTTTTCCATCACGCAATAAGTATAGATATATAATGAAATTAAAATAGTAAAATCCAAGTAATGAACAAATTTAGGTTAATGTGGTTTATGTAGTCAGTAATCTCATTATCCTTATCTTTGCTAATTCACCCTTTCTAATTATTCCTTGTGCAGCTAATGCTATTATGATAACTACTCCGTGCACTAGTCTTATCCAGAAACCCGACACTCCTGATGCCAATACTCCCATCTCTATAAATCCTAGTATCATGCCACCCAGGAACGTTCCATATATTGTACCTACTCCTCCAGTGACTGGCGTTCCACCTATAACTACTGATGCAATGGATTTCAACATGTATATGTCTCCTAACGCTGGCCAGAAAGTAGCCATTTCAAGTGAGTCAAGAATTCCTGCAAAAGCTGCAACCATTCCATGAATCGCATATACTGTTATGAGCACTCTATCTACATTTATTCCAACCATTCTAGCAGCCGTACGATTGTCACCGATATAGTAGATGTATGCACCGAATTTGTGTCTATTGAGTATTATCCAGAATATTATTGCTAACACAATTGCCCAGAAGAACTGTACAGGAATTCCAAATACACGGCCTACAAAGATACTGTATATCAGAGTATTTCTGAATTCACCAAGGGGGATACTGAAGCCTTCGGTAACTACTAGCACTACTCCTCTCCACAAGAATAAAGTACCTATAGTAGCTATTAGTGATGGAATGCCTAATTTCGTTATCAAGATACCATTAAGTAGACCTGCTCCAAGACCAGCCAAGAGGCCTAATAGTATACCCAAAGGTGTTGGTTCGCCAAAAGCTTGCCATGTTAATGCCATAACTAGGGGGCCTAGTGCCATTACTGAGGCGAAGGATAGATCTATCTCTCCAGCGATTATTACAAGTGTAAGGCTAATGGCTGGTATTATTGTGAATGGCACAACTCCCATAATAGACGTATACGTGAATGGATTTGAAAATGCAGGTGGATTTAATAAGTAGAATGCAAGCCATATCAATAGGAATATAATGGTTATAACGAACTGTAGTTTGAATTCATAAAGGATCTTTTTAATCCCATGCATTTTGTATATCTCAGCCAAAATTCACACCCCCTCATTTAAGAAGCTGATTGAGGAGAAGCTTTTTTATAAAGATTTAATTCCTCATATTCCTTCGGTACTTTACCTGTTCTCGCAATAGATATCATTATTTCCGATAAGTCTTCTGGAGTAAGGTCTTTCTTATAGAATTCAGCCACAACTTCACCTCTATTAAGTATCACGAACCTATCTACAACAGGGTACACATGGTAAATGTTATGACTTATAAAGATCGCTGATTTTCCCTTTCTCTTCAATTCGCGAACATAATCTAGTACTTTTTGTACTTCAGCTAAGCTCAGAGCCACTGTAGGCTCATCAAGTATGACTAGATCTGCTTCAAAAGTGAACGCTCTTGAAATCTGGACACCTTGTTTATATCCTCCCGATAAGTACTTGACAGGAGTATCTACAGGCATTTTTGTGAGCTCTAATGCTGCAAGGCTCTTGTATGCTAATTCTTTCATTTCCTTTATTTTCAAGAAGCCGAATCTATTCGTTAGTTCCCTACCCATGAAGACATTACGCCATATTGGATGATTTTCACACAGAGTACGTTCTTGGTGTATTAACACTATTCCTAATTCATAAGCCTTCTTAGGTGTGAGTCTCTTGTACTTCTTACCCTTAATGATTATTTCTCCCTCATCGGAAGCGTGTATACCAAATAGTATTTTTACAAGAGTTGATTTACCAGCACCATTATCTCCTACAAGACCGACTATTTCATTTTCGCGTACATAGAAATCAACACCCTTTAGAGCCACCACCGCTCCAAACTTCTTTACAATATTGTGCATTTCTACAATGTTTTTCTCAGGCAATCTATTCACCTAGCCCGGCATTAATTGACTCCTCATGAATAAATGTGTTATTGCCGCTTTGTAAAAAGATTTTTGCGAGGAAAAGAAGAAAAAATAACGTTATTTGATTTAACGATAACCTGCCTCAACGAGCGCTTCTACTTGTGCTACGGTAGTATTATCTACAATTGCTCCGCCAGTATCTATGTATAATCCCTGGAAGAGATATTTCTTGCTTAGTACAAGGTTTAGAACTGTTAAGAATCCTTGTAGATACGGCTGTTGATCAATTACCAGCTGTATGTAACCATCCTTAATACCTTTTACTGATCCTGGTGTAAGATCGAATCCCGCTACGATGATTTCTCCGGGCTTCTTGCCTGCTGCTTGCAGGTATTGTTCTGCAGCAGCAGTTGTACCTCCACCATCGAAAACCATTAGTTTAACGTCTGGGTGGGCGGATAAGTAGCCGGTTACATAAGTGACTCCTTCAGCGGGGCTTCCATAGACTCATGGTGGGTGAGATACTCTGTCAACTACTAGTCCAGCTTCCTTTAATGCATCTTCACATCCTCTAGCACGTAGTGCTCTAGCTGGTTGCTCCCAGCTTCCAGAGAATATTGCTGCTCTTGTCCCAGGTTTTAATATATCGCCATATCTTTCTACAGCTGCTTTACAAAGAGTATAACCAGATTGATAGAGATCTTGTCCAACATATCCAGTGAACCAGTATTTTTCTCTTAGTTCTGGTATATCCACGTTAGCTAATGTCACGAGTATACCGGCATTGGCTGCTTCTTCGAATAAAGGTGCTAATGCATCATAACCTGGATGACCCATAACAACTATTCCATCAGGATGAGCAGAAATAGCCCTCTTGAATTCTTGAACCATTTTATCGGGATCCCATTCTGTGTGTACGTATACGAGTTTAACACCTAGGAGGTTTGCTGCATCAGTTGCTCCCTTATAGAGTCTTGCATCAAACGGGTCTCCAGCCGCTCCACCAATCCAGTAGATAGTTAAGCCTGAACCCGGTAATTCAGGAGTTTGAGTGACAGTTTTCGTTGTTGTTTCTGTTACGGTAACGTTCTGGGTTCCCGTAGGAGGGGCTTCTGGAACCGGCTTAAGATAGTATCCTGCAAGACCAGCGATTATAGCGACAATGATTATTGTTATTAAGAATAGAGGTAACGAAATACCTTTTGATTGTGCAGACATAATCTGCACCTACGTTATATTATTACGCGACCATATTAATCTTTTTTTCTTTATAGGCAAGGATTATGTCTGAGAATATTGATGTAAATGTTTAAAAATTAGAGCTTAATGAATTCTAGGCCTAATAGATCAGCTATGATTTTCATTGTTTCTACATGATTTCCTCTGACGAGAACCATGTGGTGACCGAATGCCTCACGACTAACTCTCTTAGCATCTTCGACTCTAATACCCACAGTGATTCTACAATGTATTGCATCATATGTCCAAACGACTTCGCCTGTGGTGGCCCAGATTTTATCCATGTTCCAATGCATTCCTGCTAGTGTGACTTTTAATCCAACGGGGAGTTCAATGTAGGATGTTGTACCACGTCCCATGTTGTGGTAATCTTTAATGAAGTATTTACAGTTAGGACAACCATAGCTTGGTGGTACTACATCATGGTTTATAGTAACTATATTATGTTCAATATCCCAGTGCGTTACGTTTTCATTTAAGTTACCCATGAATGCAGAATTTCTAGTGGCAGCCATTAATAGTGACATTGTTAGAAGAGCGGGTAGATCAGCCTCACAACCAACAGGGATACCTTCATCTAGCAACAACGAGAATGCATTACATGGTACATACTTTATGTCTGGTAGCCCAGGGCATTCAAGAGTTAGAGAGTTTGCATTATATTTACTGAGTAGTTTCTTTACACCCAAATAGATCTTTGCATATTCAGTCATTTCTGATTTCAATTTTTCGTCAATCACATATTTCTTAATCCATTCGTTTGCTACTTTTTTTGCCTCTTCTGATGGTATTGATTTAATTGTATCTAAGTATTCTTCGAAACTTGTTTTATAGAACTTTACTCCAAACTTTTTCTCGATATCCTCTAAGGAAAGTTCTTTTGGCGCAGTAACGCTTCTTGGAGGATACTTGCCAACATACACTATCCTCAAATGTCTCAAGAACCCTATAGCTCTCAAAGCACTGATTACATTATAGATATCTTCATTCCCCATTGGAATAATGTATTTGACATTCTTGAAACGATTGAGACGAAATCTCGATAATCTACCATGGATGCTATAACCCCAATTATCCCATTCTGCTATAAGTGGTTTCCCTTTACGTGCAATAGCTTCGAGTATTTCTTCGTCAGTTATCCAATCCTCCATGTCTCCAATTATATATGCATCTGCTTCGCTAGATAGTTTCTCGACATCATTTACATGATTGATCTCTACTGGCTCTAATACTTTAACCAAGTTATTCTTGATTAATGATTCAAGGCTAACATCTACGGGTGTATATTCTTTCGCTCTGAGCTGGTCTCTGGGCTTCTTAGGACCGTAGACCCATGTATACTTAGCTACAGGTAGTTCATCCGAGCTCCAATATTCTAATGCACTTTTCATTTTAATTCTTTGAAGAATGGGTTGTATCGTCTTAGTATTATATTCTTCGTAAT
>JAGHDU010000072.1 GCA_021159785.1 Staphylothermus sp.
GGTTAATAGGAATAAGTGGTTATTGCTTGGCGGGTTCTTGTTATTCATAATACTAATAATAATGTTGGCCTCAGCCGTTGGAAGGCCTAGGGTATATGTCGGGGTCGGCAGAAGATAATACTTTTTTCTTTGTTAAAAATAGTGTTAGGTTGTTTTTTACTCTGTTCTTCTACCTAACACCCAATTTATAAACCCTAGACAAAATAATATTTTTGGAACAGATCAGGTGTTCCCGTGTGAGTGCTTACGAGTTTTACGCTTTTACTCCTATGGAGTTGGAAATGAAAAAACCAATGTATATGCAGATAGTTGAGTTTATTTCTAGTTATATAAGGGAGCATGGGTCTAGGAGAGGGGCTTTTAAAGAGGCTGCTAGGATTTTTTATCCTCGTTTGTATGAGGAGAATCCACGTTATGCTATTAAGCTTGTATATGAGCATTTCAGGTATGCTAGGAGACAGATTGGTAAGCGTCTTTGGAACAAGGTATTTGGAACTTCTGGAACAGGTTTTGGAACAGACATGATCACGGAAGACATAGAAATGAATATGGGATACTACATAGAAAACCATAACGGCCCAGTCAAGGAGTCAAAGTTTGTAAAGGATAGCAAAGCAAACCGTAAACTATTCGAGTTCAAGAAACTAGTATATGCAGTACTACAAGACCTCATTAAGCCTAAATCACTCCTAACAAACTATGTCGAGAAAACACTAAACGATTCAAGGATAAAAGAGATCCTAGATAGAGAAGAAAACATCTGGTATAACGGGAGAAGCTATGTAAAAATAAACAAGAAACAAGCAGCATTACTATATCTTGTCGTTCACAGGATCTATACAATGCATCACGGCGCAGGAAACAAACCTGAAAAACTCATCAAGAAGTTCTTTGAGATAACAAGTTATGGTCCTCGTGATTTGGAGAAAGAGATCAAGCAGCTTCTCCCAGTTTTCTATGATTGGTTATTAATGCTTTAATGCTTGTTAGGTTTTCCTCGAGGAAACTCTTCTACCTAACATTTGTGTATTTATTCGCTTCTCTTCTAGCGGGGAATTAATATGAGTAGAGCAGTATTACTACCAGTGCTATTAATATTGTTAATTGTTCCTGGTCTAGTATTCGGAGCAACTGTATCATCTTTAACAATAACAGTATATAAAGACGGAGAGGCTCTTCAAGACGCTACTGTAGAGCTATGGCTAAATAATACTCTAATGTATCGTGGAGTAACAGATACCAATGGAACAATAACTCTAGCAAATGTAACGACTGGTAGTTACACAGTATATGTATACTATAATGGAACCGTTTGGAAGTTTGAGGAAACAATAGATGAAAACACTACAAGTATAACATTGAATATAACAAACGATACTGTTGAGTATCTGATAGGGCTTTCCAGCCCACCGTTTTGGGGAAAAGTTGAGAATTACTATGGCCAGTACAGGATACCGATACTTGTTGGTGTTGGTTTCATTGTGTTGATATTGCTCGCCTATGCATTATCGGGGACAAGATACCCCCGCAGACGCAGGTGAGCAATGATGAGGGCTAAGGCGGATCTGTCTGGCTTGCTTGGAATACTTATACTAATAATGCTTGTAGCAATTGCTACGGCAGCATATATAAGCTATAAGAACCCAGACGTTAATGCAATAATTCTCTGGGGCAGTGTCGGAGTAATAGGCTTATTCATAATAGGACTATTGTTCTTCGGCGGAGTAAAAATAACCACCAGAACACCTACAAGACTTACAGAGATCCCAGTCCCAGTCCTAATCGGAACATAATTTTTTAACTAAACCACTTCCTCGCCCCCTTCTTTTCGGGATACACTATGCCTAGAAGAAAGACTACTCGGAACAGCTCGGGAACACTAGCACTAATAGCATTATTCCTAGTAACACTTACAACTTTTATACAGAACATTATTGACTGGCTACAAAGCATGAGTATAGGAGCATATCAGCCTTTGTGGCAGAGAATACTGATACTAGTAGTATTGTTTCTAAGCTTCCTAGGCTTCCTGATAGCCTATATGGCGAACTCCAAAGACAAACGCTCACCAATACCCTAGTCCCTGTTTCTTATCGCTTCTAGTTTTTGGAACAAGTTCTGAGAGGCTAGAAAATGTTTAGAGGAGTAAAGGAATGGCTAAAATACTTTCTATGGCCCAGCCTACCATATCAAGTATTAGAGGTAGTGTTTCCCGACAGAATAGAAACATATTACGAGGGATACGACGAGATAACTATACATTCGACGAAGAGGGGTTATGTGATAACGATAGTTCCTAGAGAGCCGAGAGATGAGGCTCCAGGCCCTATCTCGTTTGTTTCAAGCCATGATCCTTGGACGGTTGGAGCACTTGTTACCCCGTTTTACATTTATAGACAGCTAGTAATACTTTGGAGCATTGTCTGGTTCTTCATAGCCTATTTCGTATTCGCCTACGGATTCAACACTATCTTCACACCGCCAACAATGACAATATATATCCCGAGATTCGGTAGAAACGTAACAATATATGATCCAACATGGCAGCCAGACCCAGTAGCAATAGCGTTGTGGATCGTAACATTCGGCTTCATAGCAATGTATTTCGTATACAATATTCTGAGATTCATAACACCCAGCGTAAAATACAGTACATTGATAATAATCGGCAGCGTTTCTGGAGTCTACTATGCAATCCCAGGCCCAGAACCCCTCACCACTGTGAAAGCCCCTGATTTCCTAAGACTCCTAGGAGAGAAAATGAGACACTTCGAGCTAGAACTAGTACACGCACTCATAGGAGCACTAACAAGCATAAGGAGAGAAAACAAGGTACTGAGAGAACAAGCATTATCATACGATGACGCTATGAGCCGTGTAACCCAGATAGACACAATGCTAAAACGGTTTAGTGCAGGACAAGTAGTTGCAAGATTCATGATGACAAAACCCCTGTTATTCATGCTCCTAGTAACTATTCCCTTAGTAATCGGCGTAATGATAGGATTAGCCCTGGGTGGTGGTGTAAGTGTTGAACCAGCAGCTAATACCACAGCTACACCTTGACATAGTAAACCCATACATAGCATACATGTATGCATTAATCCTAAGCTTCTTCCTAGGATTCTACATCATAATAAAGAATTACCAAGGAAACCCAGGCCAGAAAATACGGTACAGCATAACAGCAGGCCTACTAGCCACCAAATTCGTAATAGCAATAGCCTCATTACTGGGAATAGACCACGTATTTCTCTACCTGAGAATAGGAGTACTGAGGATCCCGATAAGTAGCAACCTACTATTATTCATAAGCTCATTAATGGCAACCATAAGCCTCAACTGGGAAAAAATAAACAAACACCTAACAATCACCGAAAAAGAGTATCAACAAATAGTAGAACTAACATAAGAGGGGGTTACGCTTACGCTCCTTATCCGCTTTTATCCAACAAGAGTGTTAGGTAGAAATCTATTCTAGAGTTATACCTAACACCCAATAGTAAAACTCAATAGAAAAAGGACCTACAAGCCCCCCTTTCATGATTCGCCACTTTTCTAGCGGGGACTATGAGTAAGCTCGATAAGATAAGGAGAGAAATATATGATATACTGAAGAAATACGGTATAAAGGCCAAGATTCTCAGCATTAAGAAGACTCCTACACCAAATGTTACGGAGAAACAAGTTCTCTATGAGGGAAAAATGAAGATATACTCATTAGGGTTTCTCGGAGCTAAGGCTAAGAATAATGTAAGATATAAAGATCTAAAGAGAAGTGCGGGAGATATACTGAAGGCCCTGGATAAATTCGTTTTCGAATATTCTTTCTTCAAATATCCAAATAACAAATATGCATTGATCATCGGAGCAACAATGAAGCCCATAAGAGTATTAAAAGAAAGAATAGAGCACGTAATACTACAC
>JAGHDU010000239.1 GCA_021159785.1 Staphylothermus sp.
GATAAAGCTGTGAATACAAGAAGTAGATGTTTAAAAACTAATGATTTCTTAGTATGGAAAAATGTTCTTCGATGTTGTAACCTATATGCTTCAAGAATGATTGCCACAAATGATCCGCCTCGTCAATACTCCTGCATTAGATAACTTGTCGTCATCTAATTCTTTCCAATCACCTATTTCTAGTTCTTTGTTTCTTTTTATCAATAGATACTTGTCTGGTTTAACATTATCTATTAATGTCACTAAATGAGTAGAGATTATGACGAGTTTATTCTTTTTCCTGGCACGTTTAATGATCTCGATAAGTCTAAGGGTACCTTCATAATCGAGTTCGTTGAAAGGTTCATCAAGCAACCATATAGGCTGATCGGCTACGAGAACGCTTGCTAAGCTGACTCTCTTGGCTTCCCCGCCACTAAGGGTGTATGGGTCACGATCATAGAGACTTTTATCAACAAGTATTTCTACTATTTCCCAATCTCCCTCAAGACCGGTTGTTTTAAGTATAAATTTTATTTCATCGATCACCCTTGCCTCGATGAATCCATAGTATGGGTTCTGCCATGTATACCCGATGATTTTAGCTGCATCTTTTCTCTTAAGAATGTATGGTTCTAGGTTGTTGACAAGTATTTTACCATTTAGCGGCTTTATGAGTCCAGCAATCGTTTTTAGAAGTGTTGTCTTGCCCGACCCATTTGCTCCGAGTAATACATGTATACCATTACCTAGTTTGAAGAAAATATCAGTCAAGATAGGTATAGTGTATCCGATTGATAGTTTCTCTGCGACTATACTATTCATTTCGTCATCCTCTTCATGTATGCTGTATAGATAATAGTACCACCGATTCCTACGCTTATTGCTTCGCCGATCAATACATATAATACTACGGGGAAAGGTATTCTGAATACAAGGTGTAATTCTCCATAACCAATAATTAATGTAATCGCTAGAATCGCCCCTGTAATAGCAATTATTAGACCATATAGTCTTCCACCGCTCGCGTTCTTAGTAAGATATACTATTATTGCTGCGACAAAGTTTGCTAAAGGTCCGAAGATCCAATCAATATAGCCGAACGGGCTAGCGAGATTAGCTAAAAATCCTCCAATAGTCAACCCTATAACAGCATCCATACCGAATCCCCGCAAGAATGGAAGAATTAGCATAGCATCGCTAATTCTGACTTGTATTTCACCATATGATAATGGTCCAAGCACGATAGTCAAACCAGTATATATTGCGGCAATAACAGCTACTTTAGCACCAAATATCGTTAGTTTACTCATTTCTTTATACCTCAGTGTTCCTATTAGATTCTTTTATATACGAACTTGATGATTGATTATAAGCTTAACGATTAGGACTTTAGTAAAAATGCATAAAACCAAGAGGTTAGGTGAAAGCAACAGGTTTTGATATGTCTAATGTATTCAATACCGAAATATCAAAAATAATGAAAAAATAGAAGCTTATTTTCGTCCCAACAATGATTTCTTCTCAAACCTTAACCCTAATACGACTATGTCTTTATTGAATATCCAGACAGCTAGTCCTATTAACGTAATTGTACATATCGCTGCTGAACCATAAGCTACTAATATTAGTTCATAGCTACCGCTCATGAGTGCATAAACTATATATATCGGTAAATTAACTATTGTTGCGCCTACCCATATACTCGTTATAGTGTTTAATTCTAGCCCCATGATAAAAGATGTAAAAGCAAGTCCCATGAAGAGAAACATCACTGGTGCAACCATAACTCCAGCCATTCTTTGATCGGATACAAGTGAACCGAGTATTATTCCCAATGCTCCAGTATATATGAGTCCGAGCACAAGAGAAACAGCCATTAATATGATCCCATTCGTGCCTATTAGTTGAATCAATGCATTAACACCGCTATTTGGCTCGGATACAGATGTACTCGTTGCAGGGAATTCGCTAGACATGCCTCCTATCATTAGTAATAAACCGATAATGTAAGCCCCACCCATAATGATCGACGCGATAACTGAGGCAACAAGTTTTCCTAATACAATGGTCCTTCTAGGTATGGGTTGAGCTAATAAGAGCTCAAAAGCTTTCTCAACTTTTTCTATGGCCATGAAGTTTACAGCATTAGAGGCATTTATGGCAATAACTATTGCTAATATCATTAGAAAACTCATACCAATACTAGCGATAGTGTTGAATTCCCCCATAGACAAGTAGTTTTCTCCTATTTTAACAATTGTATTAGAGGTCAACTTTTTATTTAAAAGGCTTGGATCAAGACCATATTTTGAAATTATTATGTTTCTATAGGCATCTTGAATAGTGTTTATGAATATTTCTAATATCGCTGTTTTTGCAGAAGCAGTTAAGGAGAATCTATCTATAGCTACTGTTGAATTAAATGAAATTACAAATGTTTTATTTGATAACAAAGACTCGGTGAAATTTTCAGGAATAATTATAACTATACCATACTTATTCAAAGCATCACTCATATTCGATACACAGAATATTCTTCCCCCTAGAGTTTTATTAGCATAAATCAGTATTTCTTTTGCTAAATCATTTTCATCCAAAAGAATAATGCCTATATTCTGAGTCAAAGCTTCCTTAACGGCCTCTTGGCTAGCATGACTAAATAATTGGCCCAACCCTCCATAGAATACAACCATTAAGACTATCATCAGTATAAATGCTGGATTTTTGATGAAAGCTTTGATTTCTCTCATGAGAATATGTTTGAAAGCCATCAGTAGCTAGCCTCCCTAGTTATTTTTATGAATACCTCTTCAAGATTTCTACTATTGGTTTTAGTCTTGAGATCTTCAATGCTTCCCTCGGCAATAATTCTACCCTTGTAGATCATGCCCACTCTTTGGCATAGGTATTCTACTTCCAACATGTTATGACTGCTAAGCAATACTGTGACGCCATATTCTTGATTGTATTTCCTTATTAGATTCCTTACATATAAGCTCTTTTCAACATCTAATCCAGTAGTTGGTTCATCTAGAATTAGTAATTTAGGTTTAGAAGCTAATACTACGCTTAGAGCAAGAATTCTCTTCATACCCTTACTATAACCTCTTATTGGTTTGAAGACTTTAGGCCCTAGATCCGATATTTGGACTGCTTCATCAATAGCTTTATTGAGTTCTTCTCCCCTAAATCGGAGTGCAAGCATGAATTTAATAAAATCCATCCCAGTTAAATCCCGATAAGCTCCGGCTTCTTCTGGTAAGTAGTTGATCATCTTTCTTATCCTTAGTGGGTCCTTGGTAACATCTACGCCGAAAATAAATGCCTTTCCACTAGTAGGTTTTATTAGTGTTGCTAATATTCTAAGAGTTGTTGTTTTACCACTACCGTTTGGACCAATTAAACCATATACTTCTCCAGGATTTATTGTAAAACTCAAACCATCTATACCGACGTTGCCTTTCCCATATATTTTAACTAAATTTTCAACATATACAGCATAATTATCGTACATAATGTTTAATCCCTCTTAATATTCAAGGCTCGTATAATAATTAATAATTTTTAATATATACACTTTATTTTGATATCGAACTTCTCGGCGAAGTAGTATATTTACTATCTATACGTTTCCGTTTTCTACGGAGTTTAAATAATGTAATCTTCTCAAAAATATCGAGAGAAAGTAGTTCTGTTAGTCTCCCTTCATACATTAATACAATCTTTTTCCTTAATTCTCTAGGTAATC
>JAGHDU010000098.1 GCA_021159785.1 Staphylothermus sp.
AACTTGATGTAACTAGCATATATGTAGAAATAAATAAAGCAATATCCAGCTATCTAACTCCCATTTGTAAACAAGCTAACATTTATGGGCAAGAACTTCTTTTACTGTTAATTACAGGGGATTTATTCAAATACTTATTGGAAAAAATGAGCTTGCCCGATGAATTGGAAATCTTGGAGGATACACGAGGGGAGTTTTTAAGCAAATACGAGCTAGCTATTGTGAAATATAATCTAATTCCATTATGTAGTAAGTGCCCTGTAAATGATTACCTGCCCACTAAGTTTAAGGAAGCATACGAGTCAAATATTAGTTTGGTAATAGAATCACATTACCCAGATAAAATCATTATAGGAGACAAATCCTTGGCACCTGAAGATGTTTACAGAATGAATCCTATAAGCTATGGCGGACTAGAATATATTAACCAGAATAACATTGAAATTCCTGAATACAAAATAATATCCAAAATCTAATAATAAGAGATTTACTTGTGTGATAAACATTGCTTACAAGACTTAGGCGTTTATTAAGTAAACATATTTTGACTCTCGGTGAACACATTGCAAGAACAGGATTATCACCAAATATAATTACTCTATTGACATTATTGTTTTCAATACTCGCCTTTCTCTCTGCGGCTCTTTATTCATCATCCATATTGTTATTTACATTTATTTTACTATCCAGTATAATGGATGTACTTGATGGAGCAGTAGCTAGAGCAAGTGGTAAAACAACACGATTCGGGGCTTTCCTTGATTCAACAGTTGATCGATTAGCAGATGCCCTAATAATATATTCCTTGAAGTTTCTGGGATTCTCAACTGATTTAATATTCATATTAATTATTGTCTCACTCATGATCAGCTACACTAGGTCAAGAGCCGAGTCCCTCGGTATTAAGATGGAAGGTGTTGGGCTTATCGAGAGGGCTGAACGATTAATAATAATTATGTTAATAGTATTGTTCTCTATGCTTAATCAAACGATAGCATTAATTCTCTTATACCTACTCGTTATCTTATCACTAATAACATTAATACAAAGAATAGTTTATGCATATAAGACTCTTAGAACTTAAGCGCAGATAAATCATAATGGCCAGCTAAAGGTAATGGGGTTCTAAACGATATATACCCCATTCTTAGCAGATGACTCTTCATAACAGCTACTCTATCACTTGCACGAATTATTAAGTCCTTGTATTCTGAAGGTATGTCTAATGGGGATAACTGGCTTTTATCCATTCTTAGAACTATCTTTGTATTCGTTAACTGGAGTATTATGTCATGTACATCTTTTGGTGAATGAGTTGAAAACACAAGACCTAATCTTCTTGCCCTTCCTAATCTTGCTATTCTATCTATCGTGCTTGAGACATGCTCAATATACTCTTCTCTACCACCTCCCTTTGAAGGAAAGAATCTATGGGCTTCATCTATTAATATTATTACTGGTTGAGTTGCTATCCTTTGTCTAGTTCTGATCATTTTCCAAGTGAATACTCTACTTAATATCCTAAATGCAACTATACTTATAACTTTCTCAGGATCTGCTTGACTATATTCTTGTAAATACTCTAGATCAACAACAATTGGATAGTTCTTGAATAACGAACTATGTTTCTCTAGAATAACACTAATGGGTGGTTCGTGGAGAAACTTATCTTCTCCTTTCCCAATATCCACCCTTAAATCAAACAATCCCGTGTCCAGCAATGAACCTATTTGTCTGATCATGTTTTCTAGAGTAGACTTATGTATTGCTAATTCTTTTATTAAATCAACTATGTATTCTCTATCAGGATTTATTATTACTCCTCTCCTAGTACCCGGTTTTTCGTGATACCTAGACCTAGCCTCCATTAATGATTCATAGAATTCATCAAGTGTGTTAATCGTGGCATTTTTCTTCTTTAGATAGGTCAATATTCTTGATAATCCGTCCTTTGCTTGTCTCGTAAAATATGGATTTAGTATAATGAATTCTTTAGGATCCATATCTTTGAATCTAAATCCATACGGAATAATGTATAGTTCGAAAGAATCCTTTGTATTATCAGAATAAGTTATGGATACTTCTAGGAACACATATCTTAACGGAGGATTACTGGGTTCTTCTATTATGTTGAGCTTATCTATCTTTATATCCCAACCAAGTCTAGAGGCAACTGAACCATAAGTTGCTTCAAAGTATTGTTCGGCTATTCTCTTCAATGCTTTAGCCCAATTGCACTCTTCACATATTTCATTGAGCAAATATTTAGTGATCGGTAAGATAATTACTAATCCACGTGGTTTCTTTATATGCTTCAATGCATTATCGATCATTTTCCTCTCCAGATCCGCATCTAGTCCTAAATAACTCCAGAGAGGTTTTAGTGGAAGTGAAGTATAGTCTCGATTAGGATCAATTATAATAACTGAAACATTGCGTTCTTCGATATTGTAGTTAGATGTTATAGAAGCAATCATGTTTTTTAACAAAGTAGTTTTGCCAGACCCCGTTGTTCCTAGAACCATTATGTGTTGATAAAACGCTTTAAGTGGTAAGAAAAGTGTTGCTTGAGACTCAAATGTCGGTTTATCTCCCACAGTAACGTATCCTAAGAATACGCCTGTAGTTGGTAATCCTAAGATCTTTTGTATAATATAGGTGTTTAAAGGTTTTATAACTGGTGACTGTGGCTCAATAACATAATTGGCTATACTTACTGTGTCTGTTGCTGGATCGTATGCTAGTAATGGTTTTGCCTTTACTCTAGTTCTTGTTAGTAAACCGGATACTTCTTTTTCTGGGATCCCAATATACATGTCCGGTATGTCTAGTTCTGCTAGTATATCTTTTCTTTCAACACTAAGCACCCTCATGCTTATAATGTGTCCAGTTTTAATGTCAACTACTGCCAAATAACTTCCAGCCGATGCTATTTCTAGGAAGTTTTTAAAATAAATAGCTGGTTCAACATCAAAGACAACAATTCCTCCTTCCTCAGTTATGCTCGAAGGACTCGTTCTAGATACCCAACCAATTACTTCTCCGTATTTTTTAGCAGTTTCTATTGCTCTCTGTTGTTTTTCGTGAAGAGTTGTTATTAGATCATCCATGTTAATGACCCTTCCTATACCTCACTTAATAATCTATGGTTTTACAAGTTTATGTAATGTAATGTTTGTTCTGATGGAATATTCATTGCACGCAATATATAGCTAGTTACTCCCAGGGTCATTTTTTTGACTATTCTATCTACTATGAGTATTGTTAACGGGAGTAGCGTACCCATTCCAACACTATCATATAATACGATCTTGACTGGATCAGTTAATTCGTAAAGTCTTTTGTCTGGAAAATATTCTATTCTAAAAAACATGTAGTTTTGATAATTGGATTCAGTGAAAATTCTTCTCGGAATGCATAAATAATATACTGTCTTTTCGGGTAGATTAAGGATATCTGGATTTGGGACAGTATACTTTATTGGTCCAAGAACAATTATCTTAGGTCTATTCATTTTGAAATATTTGTGAATAATTATTGACAGATATGCTTCATCGTTGATAAATGATTTTTTATCACATATATTGAAAGGATCGGTTTTTGATAATAGAGTCGATCTATAAATCCTTTTTACTATGCCTATGATTGGGATCCTTTTTTCATAAGCTTGTTTAATTATTTTTGTTTTTTCTTTCATTAGTGTTATCCAAGAATTTACATAGATACGGTTATTTGTATTATTTGTTCTCTTATTGATATATTGATAGAAATCAGCTGGTATAAAATAAAGAGGGCCGTCGAGAAATAATAATGAATCATTTAAAGTGTAGCCCTTAACTAGAAGCTTTAATACTTCATTCTCTAAACGTGTTCTAAGTTCATCTAGTACGGCATATTTATTATAAAACTGATCATAGGGTATACCATTTGGGTTCTTCAAGTATGCTACTTCCGCAAAATTTTCTTCAACAAAACTTCTGAGTCCTTCGACTTCTGGAACTATTGATAAAAATTTACAGAATTCTGTGTTTTTCTTAGGAGATAAAATGAAATTAGAAAAATCAGGGCATTTAATTAAAGCCCCTTTTGTTCTACTGATAATAAACGCGGATCCTACACCAATGAATATATAGGGTGTATCTATCACGCGTGAACTACTATCCAATCCTAGTATATTGATTTTTCTTAATTCATTAAATTCATTCTTAAGTTCGTCTAGGCTATAGCTTTTTATTTCAAATTCTTTAGTTTCTAGAATATTCATTTCTGTGTATTCTAGTTCGTCAAATGGTTTTCTACTCCTACTAGTCTCTGTTCTATTGAATACGTTACTATTTATTGATTCTTCATATAATTTTTTAAATGCGGTCAATAAGTCCTTCATGATATTATAACCATTTTGTATAC
>JAGHDU010000131.1 GCA_021159785.1 Staphylothermus sp.
CTTTAATACTTTCGCCACACTACTCACATCTTTTGAATAAATTGAATTAAAATAAACACCTATACTAGATAATAATATTTAGTCGAATAATTATTTTTGGTATTAAAGCAAGTTAGGTGTAAGAAAAGTTGTTTACAATCACTATACAATTAACAAGTATTAATGCAGAAAAATTATCAGAAACTCTTCCACCCAAGATACAATTTGGTGTAAATCTAGCTATACCTTCTGGTAACCCTTTTAGGAGGAACAATCAGTTGGTAGTTCCCTTTACCTTTACCGTCTCAACAATACCGCCAGTAGCGCAAATTGTTTTGAAAGGTAATGCTGTGGTAATATCTAACGATAAGAAAGAATTAGAGAAAATGGAAAAGAATATAAGAGAAAAGAAGATGCCGCAGCCACTCCTTCAAGCAGTTTTCACTAATATGTTGGCCGAAAGTGTTATATTAAGTAGATCGTTAGGTGTTCCGCCCCCGTTACCCGGTATGCCTCAGTTACAATCACAGCAGGGAAAGCAAAGTGGAGAAAAACATAAATTTACACCGAATACTGTTATTTAAACAAAGTAGTATGTCTAGGTACTTATAATGCTTTAGAATTGGTCAGGTGTTTAACCAAATTGCGTCTCCTACTAATACATGCAAAGAAATTCGCGTATAAAACGGTTTCACCAGCTATAAAGGAGCCAGAGAAACTTAACGATGAAAACAAGAGCGGAGAATTTGAAAACGCACTTATTGTATTTACTACTGTAGAAACAAATGATGATGAAGAAGTATTAAAACAAGCTGTTGAAGAAGTGAAAAAAGTAGCTGAACAAGTAAAGCCTACTACTGTTGTGGTTTATCCATATGCTCACTTATCACAGGACCTAGCGGAACCAGCCAAGGCACTTGACTTATTAGCTAAGTTCAAGGAATATCTTGAGAAAGAAATAGGTATAAATACTCATAGAGCACCATTTGGATGGTACAAGGAATTTACTCTAGAATGCTATGGGCATCCTCTAAGCGAGTTATCTAGGACGATTACCAAAACTAGTAAGGGAGAAATAGTAAGAAAAGAGATCAAGAAGGAATTCTACATTTTAACACCTGAGGGCAAACTATATGATCCCAGAGAATTTGATTATTCGAATTACCCAGATCTAAAAATACTGGTCGACAAAGAAGTATTCGATAAAGAACTCCCCGGCGGTGTCAATAGGGTTAATGATTATTGTAGAAAGTTTGGTTTCGAATGGGAACCCATGAGTGACCATGGACATATGAGGTATGGTCCACACGCAGTAGTTATAATGGAGTCATTGATGCAGTATTCTTGGAAAATAGCTAGAGAACTCGGTATTCCCGTCTACAAAGTCATGGGTACTAACATGTTTAGCTTATCTGAAAAACCAGTTCTTGAGCACGCCCTCTTGTTTGGAGACAGATTATATGAACTAGTTGTTGATAAGAATAAATATGTATTAAGATACGCTGCATGTCATCAACAATTCGCCATGTTGCGTGACTGGATAATAAGTTACAAAAACCTACCCTTTGGAATGTTCGAAGTAGCTGATAGTTATAGGTTGGAAAAAAGAGGCGAATTAAACCTATGTTTTAGACTTAGGAAATTCTATATGCCAGACCTACACATTCTGAATAAAGATCTTGAAGAAGCAATAAAGGTTTCAAAAATTGTGCAGAACAAGATCCTAGAAGAAATATCTAAGATCGGTCGTAAATATGTAGCACTATACAATGTAACCAGTGACTTCTTCGAAAAATACCGTGATGTCGTAATAGAATTCGTAAAGAGAGAAAATTATCCTGTCCTATTATCGCTTATACCTGGAGGAATATACTATTGGGTATTAAATGTAGAATACCATATAATTGATAACTTGAAGAGACCACGCGAAATAGCTACTTTTCAAATCGATATAGGTAATGGAAAGAGGTTTAACATAACATACACTGATGAGAAAGGTGAGAAGCATCACCCAGTAATAATACATACAGCTCTCATAGGCGGTATTGAGAGATTTATATATACAATACTAGACACAGCTGCACTTATGGAGCGCGAAGGAAAAACACCATACTTACCCACATGGTTATCGCCTATTCAAGTCAGAATAATACCATTAAAGAGTGGATACTTGGAATATGCCGAGAAAGTAGCTGAAGAGCTAGAGAAACATGGATTTAGAGTAGATATTGATGATAGATCCGAGAGCTTGGGCAAAAAGATAAGAGATGCTGGTAGAGAATGGATACCATATATTGTCGTAATAGGTGAACGCGAGATAAAAAGCAGTACCTTGAACGTCCGTATAAGAAGAACAAATGACCAGAAAATCATGAATCTTGACGAATTGATAAAAATGCTCGAAGAAGAGACAAAGGGATATCCAAAAGTACCCCTAACAATGCCTAAGTATCTATCTCAAAGACCTATTCCCAGTTATCATGCATAATGAGGCGAGCCTGAATAAGAAATGCCGAACACCATGAGGAATCGTGAAAAAAAGTTTATTGGAAGACACTTAATGGTTAAGGGAAAATACGTAGAAGACATACTAACAGGTAAGAAGAAAGCAACCATTAGGAAAGGAATAGTAGTACCAAAGTATGAAGAAATAATAGTTCATGGTGGAGGAAAACCTGTAGCTAAGATAAAAGTAACTAAGGTGACTCATAAGAGGCTCCATGAATTAACAAATGAGGACGCTTTAAAAGATGGTTTTAAAAACAAGGAAGAACTAATTAGAGAGCTAAAAAGAGTTTACCTTGAATTAACGGATAATGACTGGGTAACAATAATCGAGTTCGACCTTGTTCAAAGACTAGATCATTTAGAACCAGAACACCCTTATCTTGGGCTAACACCAGCAGATATAGCCCGTCTTGGGCTTAGATACTTAGATAAAGAACTTAGTCAGAAAGACAAACAAATCCTACTAGATTTAACAAGGACAAATAGTATTAGAATGACAGCATTAAGACTATTCGGAACACTTAATAAAAGATATATCATTAGAAAAGTATTGAGGAAAACACTTGAAAAACTAGTAGAAAAAGGAGTAATTAAGACACAGAAAAAACATGGAGAAAAGTGATCAAATTGACATACTGGATACTAAAATGCAAGAGTTGTGGAAAAGAATGGAAACTCCTAGTAAGCTATCCGTTGGACAAAGAGTTTCAACAACTCTATCACTACTGTCCACATTGTAAAAAGAACGCTTTCCACGAAATAATAAAGTATGTAGAAGAATGATGAATCCACGGGAAAGACCCCGATGAGGGGATGAATAAACCTGTCTCAGCTGATCATCAGCGATGAACAGACCTGGAACATAAGCTCTAAAACCCCTCGCATATGTAATCCAAGGCGTTCTAGCGCAATTCTATCTGCTTTAAATACCTACAGCTTTCCCTATTCTACTGAGAAAGATGCCATCGAGGTGGGTACTAGTGATGCTCAGGAACCCTGAAGAGTACATCGAGTCTGTGTATAGAGCGAGAATAGAGAGGCTGTTAAAGGAGGTTAAGAAGGAGTTTCCCGAAGACTACAGGTTCTTTGTGAAGATCAAGAGCACATACACCAGAACACAAGCAACATGCTTAACAATATACACTAGGCTTACTAGGCTTAGAACTGCATGCAGGGTTGCTAGAGAGCTTTTCGGGAAGCCCCTCAGCAAGCTAACAAGAGATGAATGGGAAGAACTCTCAATGCACCTCTACACCATGTACAGGACTAGGGATGCAATAGTGTCAGCAATACACCCCTTGAGACTGGTTCTCAAGCAACTAGGGTACAATAAAGAAGAGATCAAGGAGCTGTTCCCCTATCCATCCTCTGTGAAGGCCAAGTCCCAGCACGAAGACCCGCCCCCTTATGTACCCGGGGAAGTCCTTGACAGAGTTGTGTTCAGCATATATGAGGATGTCTACCGTGCCCTCTTCTGCTTAATGAGGATTACCGGTGCCCGTATAGAGGAGATCACACTACTTAAGAGGAGGAACATTATCAGCGATGACGACGGTATATACGTGAGGTTCGATGTAACCAAGAACGGCCTTAGGAGGGAGATACCGCTCAACTGGCCGGGCTTCGAAAGGCACCTGAACGTGTTCTTGGCATGGTACTATGGCCAGCACCCTGATAGGGACAACGATGACGCATGGCTCTTCCCAAGAACCACGGATCTGACAAAGCCTGTTCCAAGGAACTTTGCATATTTAGCTTTAAAGCGGGCCGCTAAGAAGATGGCAAAACGTGATAGAGAAGTGCGCAAGTACCTCAGCTATATCCATCCCCACCAGTTCCGCCATACGAGGGCATATGAGCTTGTGTTCGCAAACTGGAATGTCAGGTGGATAATGTATTACATGGGATGGAAGAAAATAGACATGGTACTGAGATACACAAGAGCATTCGAATTACGTCAAGTGTACAAGATGATGATTAATGGAAAACAGGATAACAATGGTAGTAATGTTAAAGTATGTCCCAGATGCCACGCGCTAGTACCGGTAAATGCAAAGTTCTGCCCATACTGTGGGCTAAGACTCGTAGACTACGACATTGAAGAAGTGATAAGAAAGACTAAGGATAAAGAAAAACTGCTTAGATTAGCAATGCTATTAGTTGAAAAGGCTGGGGCCGAGTCGCTTAAAGAACTCCTTGTCTCTCGTTGAGGCATGCTCTAATAGTAAAGGATATATTACTCGCAACCACCTTTTAACCTCTTCATCCTCAAGCAGTTTCTTATTCTTAGACAGTATACTCCTTATTCTAGAGATTATACTCCTTACATTCTTCCTCTGAACCACCGCTACCCTTTGAATTAGAATAGCTAAGTATATTTAAATAGTAGGAAATGATCATTGATATGAGAATATCGGTACTGCTAGGTCTTCGTGAATTGTTAAGAATCTCCTCTCTCTTTTTTCACCGAATAAGTACTTCTCTGTAAGCATTCTCGTAATATTGGTTATGTGGAGATCACCTCTTTCATCAACCCATTTCCGTTGCATATCCTCGGGGCTTGAGAGGAATAGGTAGGAGAACTTGTAGTAAGTAGGTATGCTGATAAGCCATTTTAC
>JAGHDU010000123.1 GCA_021159785.1 Staphylothermus sp.
GCCATAGGTTGTCTAGTAGTTTTCTTATGGGTAGTTTTTCGCCGGTTATTTCTAGTATGATTATTTCTGCTACGTAGACTTCTCCTCTTAGCAGGTGTCCTGCGTGTGCTTTGCCTTCTTTATCTCCGAGGACTACGTGTAGGTGTATGAATGGTTTGTCTTCCTTTAAGCTGATATTGCCACTACCATGAGCAAGCTCATAGAACCCCTCCAGCTTTATCTCCTCATACCTACCCTTATCAACATTAAAATAGCCAATAACAGGGTCCTTCAAAGAACCAATCACATTAATAAGACCAGCCCTAATACCCTCCTTCTCAGCAAGCCCTGTCAAGTACTCCAATAGATCAACTCCTTGAGGAGCCCTAAGCATAAAAACCTTTCCTAGATTATATTTCATATTCGTTTCACCAAGAATTTGCTTCTCAGATATACTATTATGAAGTTGCGTTAATTTTAGTCTGTATTGTGTTTCAAATCAACATTATTTTGGTTTTATTACTGTTCTTCTTTATGGGCTATCATAAATTGTTGAAATTAATGTAAATGCCAATTTAAAAATTAAATCTAAATATTATTAGTGTAGGAATTGTGGAGATGTGGTGCAATTAGTAATGGATACCAAAAAATTAATTGATTCTATTTTTGTGAGTTTTTCATTGATTCCGGAAAGAGTTTGGATTATTGGATTTAGTGGAGGGAAAGATTCTAGTCTTTTAGTTGACTTAGCAACAGAATACATCTCAGAGTATGATCGAAACAAAGTACTGCATGTAATTTATTCAGATACATTAATAGAATATCCTATGGTTAGAGATTATGCTTATGAATTTTTGGACGAACTTGATAATTATAGAGAAAAAACTAGGCTAGAGATCTATACTCATAGGGTTAAACCAGCCATAGGGAGAGATTTTATTTCTTTTCAGCTCATTAAAGGTTATCCTATGCCTCATAGAAAGTTTAGGTGGTGCACAGATAAAATAAAAATCATTCCAGCACGTAAGGTTATAACAGAGATTATAAGAGAATATGGAGAGTCTAACATAGCTTTATTAAACGGTACGAGACTAGACGAGAGTAAATATAGAAAAAATATTATGAAAAAACGAGTCGAAAGATGTCGTGACTGTGTGGATCCGGTAACAGGTTTTTCGGTAAAATACGTTCTAAAAAATATGAAAAGTAAAACTGGTTCAGAATTCACTGAGACATTACCCCTTTACGTTACAAAATCACGTGGATTCAACGCTAATGTTAAAGTCTATAGTCCTCTAGCATATATGAAGGAAGAAGAAGTATGGAAAATTATAAAGATCAGATCAAAGCCATACTTCACTAATAAACAACTTTATATAGATTTATTGAAGCTATACGGAAAATACGGTGGAAAATTTAGATCGAAAGACAAAATTAGATTCGGCTGCTGGCTTTGTACAGTTGCTACAAAAGATAAAAGCGGTGAATACTTCATAAAAGTATTCAAAAAACAAAGACAAAAACTAGATACTCTAAAATGGGCACGCAACGCACTATTCATAATAAGTCACAATGCACCAGAGATATTTAGAAAAAAAGGAAAATATCCAAAACAAAAGTATGACGGACTAAATGAGTATGCAATAGAATTAACACGTGCTATTTACCATGTGGTTTACGTCACCTACCGAGATGCCTATAAATCATATTTGTTCGATAAAGAATATATGGAGTACATAAATAATCTAATTGGAAAGATCAATTATAAAAGATTATTACAAATAATACAAGAACTAAGAACAAAACAACTCCCACTAGAAGTTCAAAATGTTTTGAATGAGCTAGAAAAGCGCATAAAATCCATAAAAATAGGACAAACCGATATCATTTAAGTCATTTACTTTCGGGTTCTGTTATTCTTATATTCTTAAAGAGATTGATCAATTGTAAAACAATATTATAATTATCGATGCATTTAACACCTGTTTTTTCTAGGAATGTACATATCAACTTAATACATTTACTGGGTTCATTTTCAGAAAGTAATTTCTGACATTTAGAAATAATAATGTCTAATACATTGTTCTCGTATAAAACATATAATATTCTTGATAGTTTGTCTATTGTTTCGTCTATGAATGATCCAGAGATTTTTTGTGAAGAAACAAACTTATGTAATTGAGAACTTAAATCTTCGATTAGTGATAATTTATTGGTGGAATCTTTACATAATGATGGTTCTAATTTATTAAACCTAAGAAGCTGTAGACTTGTTCTGTTCTTAGATATTCTTAGATATATTTTGAGACCTATATCTTCACGAAATACTAATTTATAATGTAGTTCAAGGCTCTTTGGTGCTAATCCTACTATTTTTCTCGAAAAAACTTCGGTATGTACATTATATGGAGAACATTTGAGTATAAACTCCTGAAATAAATTACTAAAAATGTTCAAGGTCTTATTTGTTGGTTTATTTAAAATATTTCTTAATGATTTATATGTTAGGAAATGTGCTATGTTCCCGGAACTAAATTTATAGTATAATATCCTAATGTTTCTAAATTTGTAGTAAAAATACTCTTTTTCAGAATCTGTCAAAGGTCCTATGAGAATAGGTGTTATTTTATATACATTATTGAAAGAATCAATACCCAAGGGTATTAAGTATATAACATTACTTGATGATAAAGAATTAATTTCAATTAAATAAGGTGACTTATTTAATCTCACAATTATATCGTAGTTTTTACTTCTTAATCTTCTAACATTACCATTTAGTGATAACCCTGAAACTACAGAGTTAATATAAGGAATAAACACAGTATGTTGATGAACAGTCTTATCA
>JAGHDU010000042.1 GCA_021159785.1 Staphylothermus sp.
ACTACTTCATAGTCGTAACATAGAATAGTATAGTGAGGGATAATCGCTTTGGGTAGGAGGAGGAAAAAGTACAAAAAGGTTATTAGAAGAGTAAGAAGGGTACCAAAAATATTCCAGTGCCCTAACTGTGGTTCGAGAACACTTACCATTAAGTTTGAAAAACTTGATGTACAAAATTACAAGAAAGCAGTGATAACTTGTGGGACATGTGGGCTATATGCTGAGATGCAGGTACCAGAGCTATATGAGTCTGTCGATGTATATGCTAAGTTTGTTGATTTATATGAGGAAGGTGAAATAGAAGTACAATTTAAGAAACGTGAAGAAGAGAGTGGTGAAGTTATTGGGGAAAATCCATAACTATATCATGGAGTCTATTAGTACGGGAAAAAAGCTTCATTTTACATTGATTGACCCCGATAAAGTTTCCGAGCCAGATAAATTAGAGAAGATAGCTAATTTAATGGCGGAGTATGGAACGGATGCTTTCTTAATTGGTGGTAGTTTAGGAGTTACTCCGGAAGAAGCAACCGAAACTGCCAAAGTGCTTAAGAGTACAGGATTACCAGTTATAATTTTCCCAGGTAATATTAATTGTTTAACTCCAGAAGCTGATGCTGTTTTATTCATGATTCTAATGAATTCTATGGAGAAATATTATTTGATTGAAGCACAGATTGCAGCATCAATTATCATAAAGAAGTATGGATTAGAGACGCTTCCTACTTCTTATATTGTTGTGTATGGTGACACCGCAGTTGCCCACGTTGGAAGAGTTTATCCTATACCAATAAACAAACCTGAGATCGTTCTAGCTTATGCATTAGCGAGTGAAATGCTTGGTCTAAAATATATATACCTTGAAGCCGGGAGTGGTTCTCAAAAACCCGTTCCTCCGACATTTTCTAGGATCGTAAAAAAGAATACTGATCTCGTAGTCATTGTGGGAGGCGGGATAAAATCCCCATATATAGCACAGGAGTTGCTTAAGAACGGTGCTGATATTATAGTTACTGGTACCATTGTTGAAGAGGATCCTCAAAAAGCAACTAAGATCATTGGAGCAATTAAAAATTTCAATCAATAAGTAACTATTGTTGTTTATTATGAGATAAATATTTTGATATAAATGCTTCTTCTAAATCCACATTTACCAGATTAGCAATACTGAGTAACCATGCAAACACGTCTGCTATTTCTTCACGTAAAGAATCAATATCTTGTTTAAGCAATGCCTCCGCGAGTTCACCTACTTCTTCACTGAACCATGTAAACGTCGCGTAAATTCCACGTGAATGGTCTCTCTCATAATACATTTTCTTAATCAATTTCTGAGCTTCTCGGATCTCCAAAATACTGCCCCTCCACAACGGTAATTTACTTTTTGTAGCATTTTGTTATTAAGCTATATATCTAATAAGGATTAATAAGGAATATAAACTAGGGATGTAGTATTTTAGGATGAGGTGTTAGGTAAGATGCCAAAATCTAAGTCTGGTAGAACTCATGGAAAAAAGAGGAAAGAAGCTCCAGGGCCTTTCACAGCTGCTGGATTGGTAAGATTTTATGAAGAAGCAGATGTTGGTATTAAAATAAAGCCACAAGTACTCGTTATTCTCGCTTTAGCATTTTCTATCGCAATGATTGTATTGAGTAAAATAATGTAGAGTAAATAGGATTTTATGTAAAAAAGAGATTAATTTAATATTGAATTTACATATGTCGTTTGACCCATTCCCAATGTTGATTAACGTACGTTTCTATTTCTTTGATCTTTTCTTCAGTGATTCCTTTGAATCTACCTTGGAGTTTGAGATACTCTATTATTGGTTTCCTCTTCTTTGGGTCCATATATGGTCTGCTAGGACCCGATAAGTGTATTTTGCCGTCATAATATTCATATAGTATCCAGAGCCCGGTCTCTATGGCTAATTTACCCACCCTAACTGTGTATTTTGGATCGAATCTCCATCCTACTGGACAAGGGGCATGTAGGTGTATGAATTTGAATCCTCTTATTTTCTTAGCTCTTTGTAGCTTTGCATAGAAGTCGTGTGGATACGCTATGCTCGCTGTTGCTACATATGGTACTCCGTGAGAGATCATTATTTTTGCAACATCTTTTTTGTGTTCTGTTTTACCTATAATTGGGGTTGTTGTTGTCCATGCTCCATATGGTGTTGAAGACGATCTCTGTATACCCGTGTTCATGTATGCTTCGTTGTCATACATAATATAGATCATGTCGTGGTTTCTTTCAGCGGCGCCACTTAAGCTAGCCATTCCTATATCTGCTGTTCCACCGTCACCAGCCCACGCGATCACTTGTACATCTGTTATACCTCTTTTTCTCAAGGCTTCGGAAATACCGCTTGCAACAGCAGCTGCTGAGGCGAAGGCTACATGTACAACGCTTGCTTTTAGGGAATTGCCAGGATAGGCACCGACTACTACACTTGAACAACAAGCTGGGATAACTAGGATCATTTTTTCTCCGAATACAGCTGATATAACTTTCCAAGCCATTGGGATTGGGCATCCAGGGCATGCAGAGTCTCCTGGTAAGACTACTTCTCTCATATTAAAGGGTAAAGGCGATCTTGGCTTGGAGGACTGTGGATTAGGAGCTGTCATTTGGATCACCTCTTGTGGTACCATGTGAATACAGGTGGTTTTTCGCCTTTTTCGATGGTCTCAACAAAATTGGTCAACATTCTGGCGAAATCATTGTATGTTATATTTACGCCTCCAATACCTGCAACTATATTGCTCATCGTTGGTAACTTGTTCGTGTAGTGATAGAGTCCTGTAATAAGATCTGAGAATAAGGGGCCCCAAGCCCCATAGCTTATTGAACGATCGAAGACTATTATTCCTTTTGCATTCTGGACTTTTTCCCATATGTCTTCGTATGGGAATGGTCTGCAGAATCTGATTCTAATTACTCCTATTGGATAACCGTCTTCCCTTAACTTGTTGATAGCTTCTATTAAATCGCCGGTCCAAGCACCCATGGATACTGCAAAGTATTTAGCATCTTCACAATTTATGCATTGTATTAATCCACCGTATTTTCTACCAAATAATTTACCATATTCTTCGTCTACTTCTTTAATTACCTTTTTAGCGTTATTCATTGCTTTTTGTATTTCCATGAACATTTCTTCAGTATCTTCTGGCCAGGCAAGGTTTCCTAGTGCGAGTGGTTCTCTACCATCGATAACGTATTCCTGTCTCCTTGGTCCGAGCCATTGATCAACTATTTCTTGATCGGGTAATTCTACCGGCATCGTTGTATGTCCTAAGATGAATCCTTCAAGACCGACCATAACTGGTAAATAAACTCTAGGATCCTCACTTATCTTAAATGCTTGAAGTGTTAGGTCAAAGACTTCTTGATTATCCATGGCGAAGCCCATTATCCAGCCCGCATCCCTTTGATCCATGTAATCGCTATGATCGGGCCATATATTCCATGGTGGTGCCAAGGCTCTTGTAACAATCGCCATAACTGCCGGTATCCTAGCTCTTGAAACCCAGTGTACGAATTCATGCATATAAAGTAGACCTTGGCTACTCGTTGCAGTGAATGCTCTAGCGCCCGCTATTGCTGCACCAAAAGTTGCGGCTAGTGCTGAATGTTCAGATTCGACCCTTATCATGATTGCGTCGAGTTCTCCAGATTCTATCAATTCTGCTAATTTTTCAACAATACTAGTCTGCGGTGTTATTGGATAAGCAGCGACAACGTCTACTTTTGCATACTTAGCAGCGTATGCAACAGCATAGTTACCTGTTAATGCAACTAGTTTACCCATGCATGAACACCTCCATTTATTCCTCCTCAATTAGTTCTAGGGCATTTGAAGGACATACATCGACACAAACTCCACAGCCTTTACAGTAATCATAATCTATTGTAGGGCCTCTGTCTGGTTCTACTCTGATAACATTTACTGGACAATAGATTTCGCATAGGAAGCATTTATTGCATTTATCATAGTTTACTATAGGTCTTGTTATTCTCCAGAAACCTGTTTTTCCTGCAACTCCAACTTTGGGTTTCGCTAATGGGATCTTTATCCCTGTTTTTACAATTTGAACTTCTTTAACCATTTTTACACCTCCATTAAAAGATTTAATTCATTATATGCTTGGTAAGCAGCCTTTGCATTAGCTTCACCTATTTTTCCGCCAAAATATTCCCTGATAGCGTTAGTAATGTTGTCTATCGAGATTATTCCAGTTGCCTTAGAGAAAGCTCCTAGCATAGAAGTGTTTACAACGGGCCATCCAGCGACGACGAGATTATGTTCTAAAGCTATCTTCTTAGCATCTACTTGATATATCTTGGCTTTTCCCTCAAGACTTAGTTTATCTAAGTCGATCTTGTAGTTATGTGGCGCATTTACTATTACTACTCCATTATCGCGTACTGTTACCCGCTTAGTTACTCCTATATCTATTAATTTTCTATCAAGTACTAGCAAGATATCGGTTTCATAAAACATTCCGTGTCTAAGGATAGGTTTGTCGCTAATTCTGGCAAATGCTAGGACTGGTGCACCACGTCTCTCGGCACCGAAGAAAGGAAATCCTTGACCGTAGAGTCCTTGTTTGAGTGCAGCCAATACTAGAATGTTTGCAGCGGTAACTCCTCCTTGTCCACCTCTACCATAGAATATTATTTCATACATCATAGTAGAATCACTCCATACATAATAATATTTATCATCTGTACTGGTTTATATGGGTAAGGATGTATCTATAGAATAATAGATAAATAAATTTTGAAGAAAGGTCGTCATCCCTTGACACGGTCTACCCCTGCGGGGTGAGGTGTATATGTCCCCCGCCGCGGATCCCGTGTCTCATAGGTCAGACAATAAATTTAACAACCATAACGACTTTATAACTATTCTAAGTGGTGGGAAATTGACCATTTATTGGGAACGTTGTGATATTTGTGGTAGATATCATCCACTCCGCCAGTGTACGATGGAACCAGATTTGATGGTATGCGTTCATTGTTGTGTAGCATGTCCGAGAAGGGAGAGATGTCCGAACCCAGTGTGGGGAATTGTATATAGGAGAGTTGCATTAAGAAAAGAAACGCCCAAGTTTGATGAAAAGAAGAAGTTGTTAGAAGAGCTTCTGTCGAAGTTAGAAAAGTGATAGATCACATTAGATGGAGTAAACTATACCGAACCTGTAAAAATTTAGTTAATGGATATTTGATTAAACAGTGTTGCAAAGATTGTTTGTATTTACTCAACCCTAGGTACTATCCAGTAAATAATATAACCTCCTTCGGCAACCTCGAACTCAATTTTTATGGGTTTATCTGTGTCGAATGAGACAGTTACAAACTTTGATGCTTGTACTGGTTTTAGAGTTGTTTCTAGCAGACCTACACTATATTTTGCTCTCGCTTGTTCAACTGTTGCTGATAAATATGTTAATGGATTACCCTCGCTGAATTCTCCTCGGTATTCTTTTTGCTGAGTATGAGACATTATATATAATTTTCCATCTTTGTACTGGAATAGTGCTTCTTCACCAATTATTTTTAGGTCTCGAATTATGTGTTTATAATCGTCTGCTACAAATCTTGCAGTAACTCCCAACTCTAATTGTGGTTCTGGTATTTTCTCCATAGTTCTAGGTTTTGTTTCTACTATAAAGCTTCTCTCGATGCCGGTTTTCTTGTTTCTGAATATTACTTTTAATTGATTCTTTTCTTCATCTAGTTCGAAGATCAAAATATCGTTTCTAGTGCCTCTTTTAACTATCTTATTTAATTCATCTGATGAAACAACGAAGAATTTTTCTTCGTCAACTTCATATTCTTCAAAAGCTATAGAGGGGATCTTGACAATTGTAAGCGTAGTCTTATCTGGGCTAAGTATGCGTACCTCGAGCGCATCTAGTGTTGCGTAAAATGGAGCCTCATCAGTAAGTTTGGCGATTGTCTGTGCTATGTATTTAAACTTAGTAGTTGCAGTATAACTTGCTCTAAACATCTATAGCACCACGTTAATTTTTCACAACATACATTTAATAATTTATCAACTCATATTTTTAAATCTGAATAACTGTCTAGAGGTATTATAGATGAACACGGTAAAAATTTTAATTGATTTAGCAAAAAGTCCGAGAATAACAGTATCTAATGATGATGCTACGAAATTACTTGAATGCATCATTGAGAAGCATGGAATAACTAGGGATCTTGAGGAAGCATTAAGGATTGTGAACAACTTTGATGAATACTATAGGATCTTAAAGAAAAAATTTGAAGATTATATCTCCCCACCTAAGGATCAAAGAGAGGTTATTGAGGGTAGAGTTATAG
>JAGHDU010000109.1 GCA_021159785.1 Staphylothermus sp.
ACTATGTAAGAAAACAATGCATACATTCATATACAATGAAAAAGATGTAGTAGAAACAAAGAAAAATGAAGGATTTAAACCAATATTTAAAACAAAGAAAACACGCAAAGGAACCAGCATATTTGATTATCTTAAATAAATAGTATTCAATACCAGTGTACCTAAGTTTTCTCTTGTATACCTAGAAATACCTATATACACTTTATGCTATACTTTTATCTGGGGAATTAACATAATGAAGCGATATACCGTTACAATAAAGGTGAAGAAAGAAGTAGCGGAACTTGTGGAGGAAATGATAAAACTTGGAATAGTAGAAAATAAAAATCAAGCCTATAATTTGCTGATCGAAAGGGGTCTTTCAGAAGTAAAGAGAATGGTTGAACGTGAGAAAAAAGTTGAGAAGCTCGTTGATGAATATTTGAAGAAAGGGTTACCATATAGGAGATTACCTACAGTAGAGGATGTATACGAGGTTAGGAAAGATTGAGTTATATTGATACAAATGTTCTCATAGCATATATTAATCCTAATGATGCATTGCACAATAGTGCTATAGAGTTACTGAGCAAAATAGAAGGAGATAGATATGTATCAGATTTAACAATTATTGAACTATATAGTGTTTTTAGCCGAGCTATGGATTTAAAAGATATCGAAATAGATGCACTCGTTAAATATACTATAAGGGAGACGGGTGTTAAAAGAATCGACATCATGTGGAAGAATATATTTAATCGGGCCAAGGAATATGCATATGCTCTTAAACTCAAAACCTTAGACTTACTCCACTTAACAATAGCTGTAGTTTATAATTGTTCATTATTCATAACATTTGATAAAGATATCATAAGGAAATCCAAAATAATTGAGGGATTAACTGGTATTAGAATACAGGGGTACCCTGTTTAGAAAAACTACTTACTCATTTACCAATCTTTGTACTAGTCATAGATTCATTCAATTCTCCCAATTCTCCTTCTAAAGTGGGACTAGTGGTCCCGGCCATATCTGTTCCAATTCGGTTGCTGTAAGTTCTTTGTCTTTTGTTAATACTATGATGAATGCAGCCGCTGCTACAATTACTGATATTAATGCGAACGGCTGTATTATGAGCGTTCCCGTCTTCCCCGCTACTTCTTCTCCATTGATATCTACTTGGTATTTTACGTTCTTTATGATTTTGGTTAATCTCGCTATTCCAAAATACGGTGATGTTGATAAATAGAGTACATCTGTAATCATGGTTCCCTTCAGCTTAGTTAATACTCCATAATTATCGTATTCTACCGAACCATCTATGTATACATGTATGTATACATCAAATTCTTGCACATATACATCTTCATCGTGTACGTAGGCACTAGATACATATCCGGGTTCACCTACTATTATGCCAGACCACATTATTCTATTAAAGACTATCCTTGGATCGCTTTTTATTGGGGGTATATATTCGCCACTCAAAGTGTATACTGCTTGGTCATAACTTGTATCTCCATATCGATTGGTAACGGTTATACTATATACATATACTCCTCTGACATTTCTCGCATTAATAGCTGATATAGCAGAACCTATTACGAGGCTGAATATTAGAATAGCAACTATAATCTTTGTAAATCGTCCAAGACCCTCCTTTAAATGCTTAGTACTAAATATTGAGAAGGCTTGATAGAACCAACTATAGGTGTAGGGCATCATTTTCTCTATTTTCTCGGGCTTGAATAATAAGTAGAGCATTATTATGCCTGCAACGAATCCTCCTGCATGGGCAAAGTATGCTATACTTGAGGCGAATCTGGCATAACCATATATTACTTGTGTTGCAAACCAGAATACTAAGAAGTAACTTGCTGTTGTAGTAAAACATAGTGGTAATGGTATGAATATACATAGACCGAGCCTCTTTCTCGGAAATGATAATAAGTAGGCACCAAGGACACCACTAATGGCACCTGATGCACCAATAGATGGTATTATTAATCCAAGAGCACCACCTATAGGAGTCAATGCTACATGGAAAACTGCTGCTAGAAAACCCGACACAAGATACAATACAAGGAATCTTCCACTACCTATTCTATTCTCTACTTCTTTACCGAAGAAGTAAAGGAAGTACATATTAAAGAATATATGGAATATATCGGCATGTGTAAACATTGAGGTTATAAATCTATACCATTGCTCTGGATATTGTAGCAGGACTGGAACCAAACCCAGTACTTCTACCCAGTCTTGACTAATCTGAATGAACATGTTCTTATAAGAAGTAACGGCATATACTACAACATTCAATATTATCAACGATATAGTAGCATAACTTCTTCTATGAACAGTTGTATAATGGAACGAACTACCAAACATATCAGACCACATCCTGCTGGTATTAGGGATATCATCGTTTAACAATTATATTCTATTAACCAATAGAATATAGCTATTATCTCTCCCAGTAAATCAGAAATGGTTCAATGTGTGTTCCGGCGCGTAGCCGTAGCTCATTCTCCGCCAGCAGACAATTGTCTGCGGCGGTGTTGCCACGGCCATTACTTTAATATATTATTTAAGATTTATTTCGTTTACCATAGTTTTATGTAGTCTATTTCAAGTGTGTTTTCTTTTCTATTTTCATGCGTGATATGTCTATAAACCCTTGCATAATCATCCTTTAACGGTGTGAAGACAGCATTATCTATCCAAGCATCTATCCTATACCTGTACTTACTCTGTGGTTCTTTGATTTCTGAGACTAAGTTCTCGTCTATGTAGAATTCTAAACTGTTATCTTTCCATAGTATAGTGTATTTGTGCCACTTAGACAAGTCCAGATCAGGGATCACTGGTTTGAGTGTGGTGAATTTTATCGGGAGTAATCCCTTGAATAATCTCATCCCCATCTTAACGATCAGTGGAGGTTCGCCAAAATATTTTATTGGTGTAAATATGTTCCCCACCTGAACATAGAAACCATTCAAAGGATACTTCTGCGATCTAGAACGTAGGTAAATGAACCATATAGATATACTTTCTTTAATCACCATTGAATAGTTCCAAAAACCCCAACCTGCACTCCCATAATGTTCACTAAGTAGTCTTGCCTTGAATTCAAGGTTTTTCCTTATCCACTTCAAGTTATTGAAGTCTCCATCGCTTATCTCAGCATTACTATAATATAATGCTTCGGTGGGTCCCATGATAAGTCTAGCAATGCTGTCTCCTATTTTGATCCATGCATAATTATCTGTTCTATAATTCCAATAACTTGTTTTCTCGTTGAAATCATCGAATACTTTATCAGTTATTGGTGTATCTGATTTTCTTATAGAATCTTTTCCTGGAATAGTTCTCTCAATAGGGTTATAAGACATGATGAGTAACCTCGAAAGAATTATCTTACCAGATTATATTTTTGTTAAAAAGAATAAATATTGTGTTGATTAAGATTCTGTATGGTGCGATTGTATTGTAATCA
>JAGHDU010000158.1 GCA_021159785.1 Staphylothermus sp.
AACAATAAGTTATCAAAGGTGATGAATTACTCCCGGCAGGATCGTTTTATGGGATGAAAGAAACACACCCGACTGATTATTCTCTTTTTATCTCCTCTAGTATTCTATTTAGAGCTTCTCTGGCACTCATACCTGTAATTGGATAGATCTTTATACCCGATTGTTGTAAGGCTATATATGCCTTTGGACCTGGGTTAGGACCAATGACTATATTTACTTTTTCATCTACTAGTTTCTGGACAGCTCTAACACCTGCGCCGCTACCTGCTTTACTACCAAGATTTTCAACTACGTATACATTTTTTACCTCGAAGGTACTATCATCTAATTCCACTATTGTGAATGTGGGCGCTCTTCCGAATCTATCTGCTATTTGGTCGTATAGGCCTCCCTTATTAGTTGCAATAGCTATTTTCATATTGGGTCACCATTAGTTAACAATGTTATTTTCTGGTTTAATAATTATTGGTATAAACGGCTCTATCTTCGATGGCAAATGCTTTAGTCTCCACTCACTAATGTTATCTATAACTTCAACTACTCTCTGAGCTATTCTTAAAATGGCTCTTGAGGCTTCAGTGTTTGGATACGCTTCTATCAAGGGCTTCATAGCATTAATTGAACGAGGCACGTTTTCATCGTATGGTATGTCTCCGAGATAGTCAATGTTCTCCTTGTATGCATACTCAAGGATCTTCTCCCGATAGGTTTCGCTTATGTCTGCTTTATTTATTACAAGCATCGATGGTATGCCGAAGTGTTTAGCTAATTTGTGTATTCTCTTCAAATCATTTAGACTCGATGGTGTGGGTTCAGCAACAAGTAATAATGCATGAGCTCCGGCTATGCTTGATATTACTTGGCAACCTATACCAGCTGCGGCATCTACAAGAATTAACCCTTCTTTAGAGCCCATTATTTTCTTTGCTTTGTTCTTAGCTTCAGTTACTAGTTTACCACTATTGGGTCTTCCGGGGGTAATTTCGCTTGATACAAGCGGGAAACCATATTCTGTTTTATTTTTAACGTGTATATATCCAGCAACTATTTCTCTAATATAGGATATAGCTTTTACTGGACAAACAAAACTACATGTATAGCATCCTTCACAAATCCACTTATTGATATAATATTTTCCGTTTCTGACCTCTATGGCTCCAAACTGGCAAGCATCGTAACATAATCCACAATCTGTACACTTCTCTCTGTGAATATAGGCGACTCTGCCCTCAATATAGGGTTCAGTTATATCCCATTCATTTATTCCAAGAGCTATGTGTAGATTAGGTGCCTCAGCATCAGCATCTACTGCTACTAAACGGTACTTTTTAGATAACAATATCGCTAGTGATGATGCTAGAGTCGATTTTCCGACACCACCTTTACCGCTCGCAATAACAATTTCTAATTGGGGTATGTTACCTGGCACTATTTCTCACCAAGTCAATTATAGAACGAGTTATTTTTTCGAAAATATGTGTTATAGGAGAATCCTTATACATGAAGACAATGGGCTTCCGCATGACATACGAGGAAATAATATCTTTGTGATAAGGTATTTCATAAATCTTTTCAACACCATATTTTTTAGCAATGGCATAAATTTTAGATGTATCTCCTATATTGCTCTTATTGATAATTACCCATGTTCTTATACCCATCTCGCTTGTGATCTTTAACACGCTGCTCATATCATGTATTCCGAGAGGTGTTGGTTCGGTTACTATAATTGCTAAATCTACATCTTTTAGAGCTATAGAAATTTGGTTACCGGTACCAGCACCTGTATCCATTAACAATATATCGGTTTCAATTTCTTCGGCTTTTCTTCTTGTATAGTTTACTCCAGGTGGTACATGTTCTTCTCCTTCACGTAATACGCCAGTTACTAGGGTAAGTTTAGTATTTTCTATCTCGATATCCGTTTTATAGACGTATCCTAATACATGATAGCCCTGCATTATAGCGTTATAGGGGCATGCATAATAACACGTCTTACAACCGCTACATAGACGTGGAAATATTATTGGATAAGCTCTTGATGGTAAAAGGATTGCGCCGGTATCGCAGACTTTGGCACATATACCGCATTTTGTGCATTTACCGGTATTAATGAAGGGTAAGAAAAGCTTAATTGGCTCCTCGTTTTCAAGTTTATCTATACCTAGCAATATGTGGTCATTTGGTGCTTCGAGATCCAGATCAACTAATACTGTTTTATAATGCTTTGCTAACAACAGTGATAGATTAACCGCTATAAAGCTTTTCCCAGTTCCCCCTTTACCGCCTGTTACTGTTATTTTGAACATTATTGTTCGCCTCCATCAGTTTATTGAATAATCTATGACTAATGACAATTCTATTTAACTCGAAATCCGAGGATTTATCGGCGATTTTAATCGCTTCATCAATACATGTTCGAATATCTTTCTCGATATCTATTTCTTCGGCGCAGACGTATTTAATGCATCCTTGTTCCTCTACTCTTTCGAAACAACGATCATTGAATAAATTTTCCTTTAATCCATCAATGTAGAAAACGCTTGGCCCGCCCACGTATTTAGCGTCTGTTATTCTCTTACCATATTTTTCCATGCACAATAGTTCTGCGAGGGCGATTATTCTGCTGATCCTGAATGGGTGAAGGCAATTCTTTCTTTTAAGTACATAAGCCGTTATTTTGGGTAACTTTGTCAAACTTCATCACACTGTTAGGTTATCCTAACTATTTCCAATAATTGATTATATTTATGAAGGAGGTAATTAAATTATACCTTGTGATTGTGACAATAAAGTTATAATTGTTAGAACAAAGTAATTACCTAAAACATAAAATAATCACTATAATGATGATGAATTTTCGGGGAGACCGATAGATGATGTGGCGGTTACCCAGCTGATTGGTGAATAT
>JAGHDU010000246.1 GCA_021159785.1 Staphylothermus sp.
GATTTGTTTTGGATTGGTGTGTTTGTTTAAAAATTGTCTATAGTTTTGGATAAATAATATGGAGTTAAATATTTAGATATGTGGGTGTCGTTATTGGGGTTTATGTCGTGGATTAGGAAGAAGAAGGATCCGTTGGAGCATTTTAGGAATAGGGTGCCTGATAGTATTTCTTTGGTGAGTCCGGCGTTCGGTAATGGTGATAGGATACCGGTTAAATATACGTGTGATGGATTGGATGTTTCTCCGCCGTTGAGGATTTCTAATGTTCCGCGGAATGCTGTTGAATTGGTTTTATTGATGTATGATGTTGATGCTCCTTCGGGGATATTTTATCATTGGTTATTATATGCTATGCCTCCGGACCTAAGTGAGCTTCCAGAGGGTGTGCCTCAGGAGGAGGAAACTGATTATGGTGTTCAGGGTAGGAATGATTTTGGTAGAATAGGGTATAATGGTCCTTGTCCTCCACATGGTGGTAGAGATCATAGGTATTATTTTGTATTACTAGCTCTTAATGAGGAGAGCGGGTTGGGGCCGGGGGCGTCTCCTCAAGAAGTATTAGATAGTGTGATTGATAATGTGATTGCTTATGGTGTATTGATGGGAACATATGGTAGAGGAGGATCAAGGCGTATTTTCTCACTGATTCTCTAGTTAATTATCATAGATAATCCAGTATGTCCCATAGATCCGTTACACATGCATCTGTATCTGATGGTCTGCATTTTGTTCTCCAATCAAATAGTATTGTCCTATATCCTGCCTTTTTCGCTGGTAATATATCGTGTGTAAGACTATCACCTATGTGAACTATCCTATTGGGATTTATATTTAGTGTATCAGCTATTTCCATATAGAATCTTGGATCAGTTTTCAGCAATCCTACTAGTTGTGTACTAAATACTTGTTTGAAATAATCCTTTACTCCAGTATATTGTAGGATTCGTAGCGGTAAGTCATGTGCACCAGTAGATGTTGTCAATACTATGTAATAGCCCATCCCCGACAAGTATTCCAATAATTGTCTATGTCTTCTTGGAATTGTGAATCTCTTAGCAATAGTGTCTATGAAAAACCAGTAGAGATGCTCAAGATCATCTAGTTTTATACTAACACCTAGTTCGAAGAAGAAACGTAGTAGTATATATTTGTGCCAGAGTTCTCTTTCTAGACTTATGTTCCAAATTCTTTTTCCTATGTTGAAGTAAAGTTCATATAGATTATCTCTTGTAGGGATTTCGTAGCCAAGTTTCTCTGCTTCCTTAATTAATTCGTTGAATTGTTGTCTCATAACAGGTTCTGCGTTGTGTTTTTCACAAGCTGGTTCCCAGAACAGGGTACAGCCCATATCGAAACTAATAATCTTTATCAATAGATCACTCATATAATGAACACCTCTGTTAAGGTCCTATGTCTTGATCTTGCAACTATTAATTATTAAAGGGATATTGTGATTTATTGATTTTGAATATATAATTATTAGGTAGTGGTAGGTATGCCTATCGATTGGGAATTGGTTAGAAGGAAAAGAGAAGAATTCTGGAACAGTAGCCCGGTTTACAAATTAATATATGAGAGAATGAAGAAACAGGGCTACCACTTCATAGGTACAATTGGAGTTGTCAAGAGGTGTCATTGGACCAAAGAAGCCCTCATCAATAAGAGATTTTGTTATAAATGCCTGTGGTATGGTATTGAGAGCCATAGATGTATACAAATGTCTCCTGTAGCGGCTTGGTGTTGGCTTAGATGTCAGCATTGTTGGAGAATACAACCGGAAGATATTGGTATGCATTGGGACGAGACAAGAGTACCAGTAGTGGATGATCCAGAAGTTATTGCTGAAGAAAGCATAAGGGTTCATAGACAAATAGTATCAGGGTTCAAAGGTAATCCTAAAGCTGACCTGAAAATGGTTGAAGAAGCAATGAAGCCTAAACACGTAGCAATAAGCCTAACAGGAGAACCAACTCTCTACCCAAGGCTTGGCGAACTCATCCGCGAATACCATAAAAGAAATATGACAACATTCCTTGTAACGAGTGGTGTTAGACCAGATGTACTAGCTAATCTCGGAGAAGAACCCACACAGTTATACCTCAGTTTAGAATCATGGAATAAAGAAAAGTTCACGTATTTTAATAGACCAGTCGTTCCACGTGCATGGGAACTTATAATGGATACAATAGATCTATTTCCAAGCTTCAAATGCCCAACAGTATATAGATTAACAATCATCAAAGGCTATAATGACACTGAGGAAGCACTAAAGGGTTTCGCAAAACTTATTGAAAGAGGGAATCCAACATACGTTGAGGTAAAAGCATATATGTATGTAGGATACAGTAGAGGAAGACTTAAACCATACAACATGCCCACACACGATGAAATAAGAGAATACGCAAAGAAACTATCAGAAATAACTGGATACACGATATTAAGTGAGAGTATACCGAGCAGAATAGTATTACTCAGTAGAATAAAGGAACCAATAAGACACGGTAAAGGATGCCCTGATGGTGTAAAGCACCCAGAAAAATATGCATGGGTCATGACACACGAATACGAAGAAGCAACGGGGAGTTAAATTAAGTAATACTACATGATATGTATCTAACCTCTCTATCTTTGTCTTAAATAAACATACGATTAATGAAAATATTTTTGTTTGTAGGATAAACGAATTATTCTACAGGGAGAACGAATTTGAAGATGAATTTTGATTATATTCTTGAAATTGTGCTCACAGGGAAAGTTAGTGAATTAAAGTCTCTTCTAGAA
>JAGHDU010000198.1 GCA_021159785.1 Staphylothermus sp.
AATCTTCTCAAGAATGTTTTCTTCTTATCTTCTTGACTCTTCTCATATATATTTTCGCGGAGAAACATCGACCATGCTTCGGCATCCGAGACTTTTGAATACTTGAGAGCTAGATTGTATAATATTTCTATTTCTTCTGGTGAGGCATAATCTAGTGGTATTCCTTTTCTATTGTTCTTTTCCCATTGTTCATATAATTTAGTTAGTATTTCTGTCACGTTAGGATCTGAGTAGAAAGCTATTTTTCTCCCATTCTCTTTGCTTTCATCTATTAACTTCAATATTTCTTGCTTCATTTTTTCTATATTCATTATTGTTCTTCCTCGAGTGTTTCCTCGAATATTATCTTACCTATTCCTCCTTGTTTAATCTTTTCTAGAGCCCAGCCGAATCTTTCAAGTAGAACTAATATTGCTGCTTGAGGTGGAATCACACCTTGTTCCGTGATAATAGCATCGATATATTCGGGTGGTGTAACATCGAATGAGGGATTCAGTACTTCTACATTTTTGTGTTGATTTATCCATTCAAGTGGAACTACCTCGGTTGGATCTCTGAATTCTATGGGGACGAGTTCTCCTATTAATGTTGCTGGTGAGAACTTATATGTTTCAGCAGCTACGAATACTCTTACTCTAGCTTCATGGGCGGCTAAAGCTACTTGGCTGGTACCGACTTTATTGATTACTGCTCCATTACTAGCTATTGTGTCAGCACCGACTACAACATGATCAACTTCATGCATGATATATCTTACAGCACTATCTGGAATCTGTACAACTGGTACCCCGGCTTCGAGTAAGTATTTTGTAGTTATCCGTCCCTGATAAAATGGTCTTGTCTCCGTACTATAGACTTTTATGATCTTGCCCATTTTATAGGCGTTTATAATCACTGAAGCAGCAGCTGTACTATGACAATGTGTTAGAACTATTGAATTATCTTTGATTCTTTTAGCTCCTATTTCTCCTATTCTTTTAACGGCTTGTAAACTCTCGTTAATGAATTTCTCTGCTGCTCTTATTACAGCTTCCCTAAGAACATTGATATCTCCACTAGCTTTATCTAAATGATACATAACATAAATGACTGCATTGGGAAGGCTGACGGCTGTGGGTCTGGTTGAAAGTATGAGATTTGCCACTCTCCCCATATATTTCCTAAATGCCTCTGGTTCTCTCGGACCGTCATATTTTTCTGCGGCAATTTTTAAAGCTTCAGCGGCTGCTCGCGCAATCTTACCTGCTCCTCTTATTTTCATTGTTTTAATACCATCAGCTATTTCAAGGACTTTTTCAGGAATTTTCATCTGAACCCACCTCTGAGCTCCAATAATTCTTTAACTATTTCATTAATAGGTCTCAGTTTTGGTGGAAAACCTCCGTAAACTTGTCTCAGTAAGACAGGAACAGCTTGTGGAGCAAATAATCCGTACTCTGTTGCTATTCCATCGATTAAATGAGGTGGAGTAACATCATAAAGTGGTGCACGAGCTGTATAGTTTTCAGGTAAAGTTTTTCTGACCTCTTCATTCATTAGGAGTCTCCAATCACCTTCGGGCAATTCTATGAGTTCTCCATAGATTGTTTCAAAGCTGAACTTGTACAGAGGTGCGACAACGAATACTCTTACTCTAGCTTCGTTAGCAGTTAAGCATAATAAACTTGTACCAACCTTCCCTACAACAGCTCCATTAACAGCTATAGCCTCAGCACCAACAAATACTTTTTTAACATTCTTCATAAAGAATCTAGCTGCTGAATCCACGATCAGATATGTTTTTACGCCTAGCCTATCCAAGTAAGAAGTTGTATCTAGTCCTTCCATTCCAGGCCTAGATTCGAGTACATATACTGTGAATTTTACACCTTCATCAACTAATATCTTAAACATCTTCCTAATAGCCAAGCTATTGCTTATTGTCATTAAAACGTCTCCGTCTACAACTCGATTTGCAGCAATCTTAGCTGCTTCCCAAGAATCTTTTTCGATCTTGTTCTTTAGGTACTGTAAATACTCGTTCAAACCACTAATGCCATTAGATAATAAATATTCACCTACCATTCTGAGTATATTCCAAGAAGCCATACTGGCAGGTCTTTCCTTCTCGAGAAAACGTATTACATCCAAGTATTTATTGATAAATGAATCGACATCATTTTCTTTGAGAATGTTCAGTAAATCATCAATTATTTTTAATGCAAGACTTGTGCCAGTTAATCTAGTTGTATACCCGTGTTTCGTTAATTCACTTATCAAATCAATCATACCCACTACTTTTTAGATAATTATTGGTTTATGTGGGATATAAATGCCACTATATTGTCAAATACATCAATGTATTTATCACTCTGTATTTTCAAGGGTATATCATATGCTTTCATAGGAGAACCTAGTAAATCAAGTATATTTGAAGTTGTAATGCTCCATGGGTCGCCCTTATATGAATACACTTCAACAGCTTTTCTGTATCTATCACCACTATATATTAGAACCTTTCCTGGAGAAACGATAAAGACTGTATTAACCATTAATGACCCATATGTGGGGGCAGCGGCATCATTAAAACTCTCAATTATTAATGGATTAAATTCTTTCAAATAACTTATGTTCTCATCTAAAACTGTATAAACACTCGGATTACTTAACAATTTTTCTAATATAGATGTTTCAGTTTCAATAAAGAAAGTATTCTTAGCAGATCTTATA
>JAGHDU010000063.1 GCA_021159785.1 Staphylothermus sp.
TCTTAGTGGAGACCCACTAAGTGATATTGTAGATTCTACCTTTCGTTCATCTTCAGTAGTAAAACGAGTGCTTTTTCAACATAATATTCCATTACGTAATTCTAAAAACAACTATCAGAATCCTGTTTATCTTGATGATGATACCTGGGCTGAAGATTATACTAAAGGAGATCTCGTATACTCTGCAAGATATGGGGCAGTAGCTTTAGTAGAGAATGATGGTAAGTTTACAGAACAACATGGAATGGTATTTCCAATCCATATAGCAGGTGAATATGAGCGATCAGCATATCAGCCAGGTTATGAATTAGCAGACCTAAGAAATCTACAAAAAGAATTTGGTGTAGAAGCTCTTTATATGGATAAGAGTGATATTATAAACCAGATAAACCTCACTATGTCTAAGGCTAAAAAGAATCAAGCCAAGTATGGTGAATTTTGATTACAACTAACTAAAGGTAAACATAAAATGCAAAAATATAGTATTCTTTCCCGCTTACGCAAGGCTGGAGATGCAGTAATAGAGTTTAGAGACCCAAGTATTGAACCTATTTTAGCAACTACTGATTTTAGGAATAGATACATTAGACGTAAAAAAGGTAATAAACGGTTCAACTATGATAAAGATAATATTCTTATCTGGGACTGGACAAATGATTGTTTTGGTATTATCAATCCATCAGATATTAAATTTATCACACCACTTGCTCAAATTCTAAACAATAAGGGTAAGCCAACACAAGAGGAGTACGGAGACAATGGCTAAAGGTAAAACAAGCAATGCTAACCAAAAGGCACATTATTCTACATATAAGTCAGAAGAACGACAAGCAAAGAACAAAATTTCCAGATTGGAACGACATGTATTGAAATGTCCAAATGATGAACAAGCTGGAAAAGCTTTCAATAATCTCGTAGAGAATGGTGTTCCATATACTCGTAATCGTAAATCGTTGAAACCTAACAGCACTGTTCAACGTCGTGTTCGTAGGGTAAATGGTCTAAATACTACATTCAATACATTCTATGCTGAAATTGTTCCTAAAGTTCCAGAGTATGCTATAAAGAAAGAAAGCAAATGAAAAACTATAGTGTATGGATGGAAGGATATAGCATTACTGGAAACTATGCTACAGCATCATATGTCGGAAATACAAATGCAGAATCATTTGAGAAGGCTTGTTTCAATCTTCTAAAAGATGATGATTATTTTGATATGGGTAACTTAAGCATATGGGGATGTAGACTATTTGATAATGAAGCTGATGCTCGTGAATCATTCGGATGAATCAAGTAATCATAGATGTTAATATGCTTGTAAGACTCCTTGCTACCTTTCGTAGCAAGGAATCTGAAGATGGTTTATTCAAACATGAAAGAGCATTTTTCAAGGGTGGAGCAGCAGCTTTACAACAAATACTAATAGATAATAACTTAGAGAAGGTGGTAACATATGAAGAATTTCCTAAAGAAAGCAGCATATGAGTATTATAATGGTAATCCTATTTTAGAGGATTCCCATTTCGATTATCTTGCTGATAAGTATAATTTCGATGATCTTGGTGCTAAAGATGGAGAAGTAAAACATTTATATCAAATGTATAGTCTTCGTAATATTTATGAAGATGAAAACAAAGCTGAAACAGAATTTAGTAAAGCAGTTATTACTACTCCAAAATTAGATGGTGCCTCTTTAGCTTTAGTATATGATGATGGTTTTCTTATATCAGCAACTACTCGTGGTGATGGTATTCAAGGAAAAGACTGTACTCATCTTATTATTGCTCATCCTAGTATTCCTAATAATGTTCCATATACACATAAGCTACAAATTACTGGAGAAGTAGTAGTACCAAAAACTACAAAGAATGCTAGGAATGTAGCGGCAGGTGCTTTGAATCTAAAGAGTGAAGATGAATTTATTACACGAGAGATTACTTTTATAGCTTATGGTATGTCCCCTTCTACAGAAGAAACTTATCTTAAGGAGATGAAACTTGTTCAGTCCTGGAAGTTCAATACAGTAGTCAACAGTGATTACAAAGAATTTCCTAGAGATGGAGTAGTATTTCGAGTTGATAATAATGCTGAATTTGAGATGATGGGATATACTAATAAGCACCCTCGTGGAGCATTTGCACTAAAGAAGAGGGACGTCGAACCATTGGCCGAAACTACTCTTAGGAAAGTAATTTGGCAAACATCTAAGTCAGGTAGAATAACTCCTGTTGCTCATTTTGATCCAGTTGAACTTAGTGATGCTACTATTTCTAAAGCTACATTGAATAATGCTGGATTTGTTGAAGAATTGAAATTGAATATTGGAGATAAAATTCTTGTTCGTAGAGCAGGAAAGGTAATACCACAAGTAGTAACAAATTTAGGAGTATAAGATGAGTTTAGGTGAAAATAAATTAAAATATAAGTATACTGTTATTGGACAACTTCAAGCATTTATAGATGTGGCTGGAGGATACAAAAGTCAACAAGATTGCTTAAATATGACATTAGAAGAATTCTTTGATCAACTACCACAAAATGGTGTTGGGATTGAATTTGGATTTGACTCAAAATTTAGAGAAAAAATGCAAGAAGGTGTAATATGAAACTAAAAAGAATGCTGGAAGATGCCTATATTGTAGGGTTAGAAA
>JAGHDU010000199.1 GCA_021159785.1 Staphylothermus sp.
GATATATTTAAATCCTTGATTTATTAGACTTATTATAACCTCGTATGCTTTTTCTGGTTTTACGTTATAAACTATTGCCGCTGGATTCTTGTATTTCGAGGGATTAAGAATTGTACCCATTGAATTATACACGTCGTAGGTGTTTTCAAATATCATAATTGAGTCCCCTACATTATTATACTCGGTCGGTATGAAAGTGCCTGGATTCAGCATTATAGTGTAATTTCCCTTAGATTTAATGTATCTATAAAGTTCCTCGTAGTAACTTAGTTTATTCAATTCATTAGATACTTCGTCTATGAAAAACCCATTTGTTTCTGGATAATATTGAATCCACAAGTCTACGTCATCTTTAACATATGATATATTCCTACTACCCCAGGAAGTATGAATATAGCCAAGTACGGTTCCTCCCTTACTTCTTAGTTCTTTTATAAACTCCCTAAGATTCAGATCCATCCTTGGCCTTATACCAGCACTAGCTATTAGTACAACGTTCTCAGCATTCGATATAATTCTTTGCTTTATATAGTTTGTTAGTGAAAAATAGGCAGGAATGACTATTTTTATTTTTTCACAGTGAGTAGTCGAATTAAAATCAGAATAAAGGAACGGTACAAATGTCCCCATAAAAAACAATGATATAATAAATATTGACTTAAGCAAATTATTCTCCTCTTACTCTTGGATTACTTAGTATTTCTAGACCCAGATTAATATAGTAAAGAGCAGTTGAAAGAATTACTATTATAAATCCTGGTGGCCCCCACCACCACCAAATACCTCGTCTTAGTGTATCCATAACTAATGACCAGTAAAGTATTTTTCCAAGAGTATAAACATCAGAAGGCCCCAAACCAATCATACTTAGAAATGCTTCACTTTGTATACCGGTGATCGTGAATGAAATCCCAGCTACAACTACATATGTTAGAATTCCAGGTAGAATGTCTTCAAATGCTATCCTCAATGTACTTGTACCAGCCATTCTGCTGAAATACACGAATTCTCTATTTTTTAAACTCATTGCTTGCGCTCTTACGGCTCTAGCAAACCACGGCCATGCGGTAATTCCTATAACAAAGCCTACCATTTCTAGTGTTCTAACTGGAGAATATGCTGCTATTAGCAGTGCCAGAAGATAGTGTGGGATAGCCATTATCATATCAGTAATGCTGGTTAATAGTGTATCAACTTTTCCACCTACTAATCCAGCCAATAAACCTAACATTAAACCTATTGCAATAGCTGTTAGGGCTGTAATCATTCCAACATATAAAGAATTCCTAATAGCAGCAATTAATTGGGCTAATACATCTCTTCCATAGTAATCTGTTCCCAATGGATACCCATTCGTACCTGGGGGAACTTCAGAAGGCCCAGAGGAATCCGAAGGATCTCTCTGATACACATATGGTCCGATTACTGAAAATGCTATTAAACAAATTATAATCAATAAACCGCTGAGAAAGTATCTGTTCGTTAACAGATAATAAACTAATGATGGAATTTTCACTAACCACCCACCCTAATTCTTGGATCGACCAATGCATATATGAAGTCAACTAGGAAATTGGCTATAAATAATGATGCAACAATGATTGCAAAAGCTCCTTGTATTAATGGATAATCTAATGATGCAATACCCATAGATATTATTAAACCAGTTCCTGGGTAAGCAAATACATTTTCCACAATCAACTGTCCTCCCAGCGCAAAACCTAAAGTAATTGCAAGACCCGTTATCTGTGGGAGCAAAGAATTCCTAAATACATACTTAAATAATATTTTGTCCTTAACACCCATTAATTCACTGAATTGTATGTAGTCACTACTCATTTCATATTTTGCCAGAAATCTCATTCCAAGATACCAAGAGAATATTTGTAAAAAGAATACAGTAAGGAAAGGCAGAGTATAATGAGATAAAAAGTCAATAATAAAATCAAGTGTTAGCGATGGCGTTGTTCCGTAAGAATAAGCACCCCCGTAAGGGAATATTCTATTGTTAATAACAAAGAAGAATATTAATATGAAGCCAAACCAATACGGTGGGACATGTATCATAAATATTGCAAGATTTGTAAGAATCTTATCAAGAACACCTCTTTTATAAGCGGCAACAGCCCCCATATAATTACCAACAATCCAAGCCAATATTGTGGCTGGAATTATTAATGCTAATGTATATGGCAGAGAACTAAAGACTAGATCCATCACTGTTCTAGGATAAAATCTTATCGAAATACCCAAATCTCCAGTAAAGAAAGATCCTATAAATGAAATGTATTGTTCAATGATGGGTCTTCCGAGTTTAAATGCTCTTATCATTAACTTGTAAGGACCTGCTATCTGTTCCGGTGTCAAAAAACCTTGTGTTAAACGAGAACTAATGTCTTGTATGTATTGATAAAGAGGATTAGATGGAATTATACGTGGTAATAGGAAAATAAATGTAATCGTTATAAAATAAAGTAATACAAAATGAGTGATACGTTTAAGAATAAATTTTATCATCTTATTTTTTAGGGCGACCATAAAAAACACCTCTGTTTAATCATTTTTATTTATTATTTTTTCA
>JAGHDU010000115.1 GCA_021159785.1 Staphylothermus sp.
AGTCCTACGACGAAATGGTATAGTTATTATTAGTATAATTGACCCTAGAAAAAAAGGTGGTAAATTTGATAATGTGTTAAGAAAATTAAAGTACATTGGTGAAAAAAGAGACCTTTTCTTTATGTATATGAAATGACAAAAATAATAAAAACGGTAAATGAAAAATACAGTTTTTAAAGATAAACCCTTATATACTAGCCGATTGGTTAAATCAATACGAAGTAAATAAGGCTATGAAATGAGGTGCAAAGCAAAGTGGCTGTACCTAGAGTTAGAGGAGCAACACCACTAAAGTATTTGAAAGGAGCGGTTAATCAAATAGTGCTTGTCAAATTAAAGGATGGATACGAATACATAGGAACACTTGACTTAGTTGATCATACTATGAACGTTGTCCTAAGTAATTGTCAGGAGTATGATGATAACGGTAGACCAACAGCTAGGTATGGTAAGGTATTGATACGTGGTAGCCATATTGTGTTCATAAGTATAAACTATGGACAAGTAGCTCCCGAAATTGCCGTAGGTTAGGTGTATTATATTGGAAGAATTCATGGATATGAAAGCATATGATATCATGACACCAGAAATAAGGTATATTGATAAAAATACAAGTATTAAAGATGTAGCTATAAGGATGATTAATGAAGGCATTGGCGCACTTATCGTAACAGATAATAATCATCCTATAGGTATTGTAACTAAAAGAGATATCATATGGAGTGTTCTATTTGAAAAAAGAGACCCTGAAAAAGAAAGCGTAGATAAAATAATGAGTTCTCCCATTATAACGATCGATTCTGATGCTGACTTATACATGATCATAGATACAATGATTAGAAACAATATTACACATTTACCAGTACGTGAAGGAGATAAAATTGTAGGTATAATAACCGATTATGATCTCATGATAACACTAAGGGATCTCCTAAATATGATTAAATCAAGATCGTTGAGAAACAAAGGTTCTGAAGAGTAATTTCTCACAGCTATTCCATATTCTTAAGTGCTAGGTAATTTACTTAATTAGTTAGTATAACAAATTATTATAATGGTAACATACATTTGTTCTAGGAGGGCAAGTTTATCCATACAATTGGTTAGGTGATTAATATGTCAAGACGACCACCAATACGTCCATCCATCGGAGCACCTCGCCGAATAGAAAAACATAGATGGTTAAGGAGTGATGGTACACCAAATTTCGATGACCGTATATATAAGACTACCGAAGAAATGGAGATCGTGGCTAAAAGACCGGTTGCACAAACAAGTCCACAAACGCCTATATTAGAAGCTATTGAAGAAATGGCTAAGGGTTATAGAAGCCTAGTAGTAACGGTTTCGGGTAAATTAGCAGGGCTCCTCTTATCGACACATATTGTAAATTATCTGGGTGGCGGTGAATACTTCAATATAGTTAAAGAAAGGTACAATTATAACATATATTCTGCACTAGAGAAAGAACCAGTATCTACTATTATGGAGAAAGACCCAATAGTTGGTTATATGGATGAAAAACTTTATCAGATTTTAGAGAAAATGGTAATGAATGAAATAGGAATAGTCCCTATATTATTAAGAGATGGAAGAGTATATGGTATCATTACAGAGCATGATTTAATCAAATATTTATCTACTGGTGTCAGGATCGGTGTAAAGGTTTCCGAGGTAATGACGTCACCCGTAGTAACTGTGTCTTCTGGCGACCCCTTAAAGAAAGCTATGGAAACCATGATCAAGTATGGGTTTAGAAGGGTTTCTGTAACAAGCGATAATGTAGTTTTAGGTATAATTACTGCCATGGATATCGTCAAGTATTTCGGAACACATGAGGCATTTAAGAGAACCACCTCTGGAGATATTAGAGAAGCAATAAGCATTCCAGTTGATGATATAATGGTTCGCGAATTATTAGTTGTTAAACCAGATGAGGATCTCGGAGACGTTGCACAAAAAATGGCTAACAAAAACGTAGGTTCAGCCCTTGTAGTAAATGATAAAATGGAATTACTAGGTATAATAACCGAGCGCGATATATTATATGCATTGGCAACCAAGAGATAATAATACACGGAGGGCTGAACTATAATGAAGGCACAAGATTACCTATCAAAGGACATACCAGTGATTGATAAAAACGATACATTGTATCATGCCTTTAAACTAGTAGAGAAGACCAATATTGATAAAATCATCGTAACCGAGAACAGGGTAATCGAACCGGGAAAGGAGATTAAGAGTATTGCAGGCATAGTAACCAGTAGGGATATAGTCTTAAAACTAGCAACTGAAAGATTAAGATTAACAACTCCGAGTAAAGTTCATGTATCAAGCTTTATGAGCATAAACCCATACTATGCAACAGCTGATGAAGACCTAACCAATATTATCAAAGTAATGGTTGAGAAAGGATATGGAATTGTTCCAGTGGTAGCTGATAACAATGAAGTAGTAGGAGGCATACTTAGGGATGAACTAATAAAATTAGACGAAGGAGACGATACAGAAGTCAGAGTCATAATGGATACTAATCCGTTAATCGCTAGAACTACTGATAGAATCTTGAAGGTCAGGCAAGATATGTTAAGCAACGATATAAGTTTCATGCCAGTATTAGATGATAAGGATGAATTAGTAGGATATATCACGATATATGAAGTAGCATATGCTATTCTAACG
>JAGHDU010000126.1 GCA_021159785.1 Staphylothermus sp.
ATAACATATCTTATTATCTAGCAAAATTTAATCTAGTGGATCTTGTTCAATTGTTGTCATAGATAATAAGTTTTAGTTAAATATTTTACAATTTTTTAAAACATTTAATAAACGTGGTCATATTGTTTAAAATGTAGTAATTAAACTTTATAACTAATAATGATTAATTTATTATTCAGGTGGTAATGAGTGTCCGAGACATTTAAGGTTTATCAACAAAAAGTTGTTGATATTATGAACAGAGTTGTAAGAGAGGAAAGTGAAAATCTTGAAAAGGCATCGAAAATCCTTGCAGAAACGTTAGAAAAAGGCGGTTTAATATATGTCTTTGGAACTGGTCATTCAATGATATTAGCTCTAGAAATGTTCTATAGAGCAGGTGGACTAGTACCTGTCTATCCTTTACTTGATATATCTATATCTGCTATGAATGGTGCACTGAAAAGCACGCATCTTGAAAGGGTTTCGGGCTATGCTAAGGCTATTCTTAGCAGTACAAACATCGTGCCAAATTCAACAATGATAATAGTATCCAATTCTGGAAAGAACGCTGTACCTGTGGAAATGGCCGTAGAGGCTAAACGACATGGAATGAAAGTTATAGCTTTAACATCAATGGAATTCTCAAAAAATGTCCCACCTGAAAATCCATTGGGTAAAAAACTGTATGAATTAGCCGATGTTGTTATTGATAATAAAGTTCCACTTGGTGATGCCATATACGAAGTCAAAGGTTTTGAACAGAAAGTTGCCCCGGTCTCTACAATTATAAATTCATTCATAGTAGAAGCTTTAGTTGCTAGAACTGTTGAAATTCTCGTCGAAAAGGGGAACGAGCCAAAAGTATGGACTAGTGCTAATATACCGGGTGGAATAGAAAAGAACAAGAAGTACTTAAGCGAATATCTTCATATCATAAAACCTCTGTGAAATACAGAGTGTCTTTAATCGGTGTTCACATGTCAAACGAACTAACATTATTAGATGCTATAGACGATATGATATTGGTCGGCGCCGTAGCTAAGGATTGGAAAGAAGCAGTCAAGTTAGCTGGTAAATTACTTGTAGAGGGAAAGAGAGTAAAAGAGACTTATGTTGACGCAATGATAAAAACAACAGAAGAATTAGGACCCTATGCGGTAATAGCACCTGGCGTTGCAATACCTCATGCAAGACCCGAAGATGGAGTCATCAAGCCAGGATTCAGTATAGTAGTTTTAAAGGAGTCTGTGAAATTCAACTCTCCAAACGATCCTGTATATATCGTAATTGGTTTTGCAGCAACTGATAAGAAGTCACATCTAAAAGCACTGCAGATATTAGCAAAGCTATTATCTAATAACGAGTTTTTAGACAATTTAAAAAGATGTAGAACAAAAGAAAATGTCAAGAAACTTATTCGGCTTTTTTTAGCTGGGATTGTACAAGATTGAATCATTTAATTAGGTGTCAGGACGTGAATGAAGATAATAATTTACTATTAAGGAATGCTAAGATATATACACCTTATGAAGTCATAGATCGTGGATATATATTGATTGAAAAAGGTATTATAAAATCAATTGGAAAAGAGCCTTATCCATATAATGTTAAAGACTTAGAAGTAATAGATCTCGAAGGGAATATATGTGGACCTGGATTCATAGATACACATATTCATGGAATTCTTGGATACGATACAATGGATGGAAGAAAAGAATCCTTTATAGAAATGTCTAAAATACTGGTTAAACATGGAGTTACCGCATTTATCCCTTCAACTGTTACATCTTCCCATGAAAAACTAGTTAAGGTATCCAAAGCGATAAAAGATTCTGTTTCGGAGTGGAAGCCGAAAATAGGCTCAAGAATATTAGGCCTTCACTTAGAAGGTCCTTACATAAACCCTGCAAAAGCAGGTGCACAGAATAAACAGTATATACGTGAGCCATCTATAGATGAGTTTAATGAATATTATGATGTATCAAATAAACTAATAAGGGAAATAACGATTGCACCAGAAATAAAGGATTCTATAGAATTTATTGAATATGTGGTTCAGAAGAATGTCATTGTACAAATAGGACACACTAATGCAACTTATGACGAAGCAATTCGAGGAATAATTGCAGGTGCAACTAAAGCAACACATTTATATAATGGGATGCGAAATATTCATCATCGCGAACCAGGAGTAGTAGTAGCCTTATTGAATTCACCCAATGTATTCTTAGAAATTATTACAGACTTCATACATGTTTCGCCTCAAATGATTAAATTTACTATTGATTATGCAGGTATTCATAGGATAGTCTTAATTACTGATGCCATATCTGCTACAGGCCTTCCTAATGGTATTTATGAATTAGGTGGTTTAAAGATCGAAGTTGTTGATGGAGTATCCCGTTTGGTTGAAACTGGCGGGTTTGCAGGCAGTACATTAACGATGGATAAGGCTTTTAGGAATATATTATCGCTGGGTTATAGTATTAAAGACGCATTCATTATGGCTAGTACTAATCCGGCTAGATCAATACATGCTGACAAGTTAGAGAGAATAGGGATTCTAAAACCAGGGTATAGGGCCGACATTATTGTATTGGATAAAAACTATGATGTTATAATGACATTAATTGATGGTCATGCAGTATATGAGAAGTGAGTTGTATTGGTTTTTTCTAATACAAATTTTAATGTTTTTTTAATCAGTACTAACAAATCCTTTTTATACCTTAGATTATAGTATCGGGCAAGGATAATATTGCTATTATCCAAACTTTGTTCATATATTTCCGCAATAGCTTCTTTGGCTCGAAACTCACTGATTTTATTAGAAATCTTATTACGTTTTAAAAAACAAGTAAAGTTGCTCATTATTTTATTATCTTTAAAAAACTCGATGGAATCGATCGTTGTGAAGCCTAGTGTTAGTTTTCCCCTCTCTATGTGCTGTATTATGCACAGAACACTATTGTTTACTATGAAACCCGCTAATTTTCGAAAAAACTCGTTGTAAATTACTGGAGTTAAGATATAAGAGGATCGCATATTATTTATGAGGAATTTTATAAATCTCAGCTTTTCTACGTATTGTCCCGAGTAATTCACAACGGCATATCCTATTACAGAAGAAATTAGCGATGGTAAAGTGATGATTAACCAATCAATACGGTATGTTGGTTCGATATACTCGTATATGTAAAGAATAAGAAGTATTGATAATGGGAACATTATGAGAAAAACGCCTAACCGATTGACCCACTTGTATTTATTTATTTGGTTCTCTAACTCGTTAAGTCGCATCCTAGGAATATTTTGGTATTCTTTCTTCATTTTATCCTCTCTTATCACGTTCGTATTAATTTTGTTTTATTGATTAGTGAA
>JAGHDU010000118.1 GCA_021159785.1 Staphylothermus sp.
ACCCATAATGGATGGAGAGGCATATAAATTATCTTGTAGCTCCAGGAGAAAAACTAGTGCTAGGAAATTCTGTGAACTGCTTCGACTTCTACCTGGCTTACTCCTTCAACTTTCATTACTGCGTTTTCTAGAGGTTCTGTACCACCTTCTGTTTGTTCGGGCATGAATATGTATAGTCTTAATGCTTTGAGTCCGAAAGCTATTGGTTCTATATCGTATCCCTTTATCTCGTATCCTTCTGGTAAAGCTTGTCTTATTCTTTCTTTTAATTCTTCTAAATCAATATTGATATCTTCTGGTAAGACTTTTAATAGTACGAGAACCTTAGCCATACATACGCACCTCATGGACCACGGAATCCACAATTGGGACATACATAGGGAACAGATAGTTTTCTACATTTCTTACATCTTCTAATTATTACTTGTCCACAGTTAGGGCATGGGAACTCTGTACCGTGCTCATGTGGAGCCATTACTCTATGGCAACTACTACATATGGGTGGACTGGCTGTTTCTGCTACCGATATACTGGTTTTTAACTCGTATCGTGAAGCCATATACGTCACCATCAGTTCCCTAGACCTTTAGCTATACCATACAACGTATAAAACAGTTTAAAAATATTCCTACATAAAGCAGTTCAAAACCAGAGGGATGAAACCATTGACTGATTATAAACAGGTAATAATAGTTAGAACTGATATCAAGATGAGTAAAGGTAAACTCGCTGTACAAGTAGCTCATGCAGCTGTTATAGCGGCTTTTGAAGCGTATAAGAGGAATCGAGATTGGTTTGAACAATGGTGGAACACAGGGCAGAAAAAAATAGTAGTTAAGGCTAGTTCTGCAGATGAATTACTTGAATACGCCGAGATCGCTAAGAGAAATGGATTACCAGTCTCTATTGTGAGAGACGCTGGATTAACAGAGCTCCCCCCAAGAACATTGACAGCTGTTGGAATAGGTCCAGCACCATCGAGTAAGATAGACCCAATAACTGGGGGTCTAAAACTACTATGAGTAATGAATTCTATATTCATCCATTAGACTATGTTTGTGGATTAAAGCATTATTTAACGAAAGATAACTCAACTATACCTACATTGTTTCAAGTAAAAGCTTCATAGTTGAAGAACTCATTGACTGGAAAAAGCTCGGATTCGACAAAAAAGATGGAAACTACCTCGTATTGAAAATTACCAAGAAAGATATGGATACTTTTCAAGCTATAAGAATAATTTCCCGAACAGTCAATATACCTGAGAAAAACTTATACATATTAGGTCTAAAAGACCGAGATTCAAAAAGCATTCAATACGTGTTCATTAATAAACACTTAATAGATAAACCATCCGATCTCGTCATTTACAACGATAACCTAGATATAGAACCAATTGGTTTTACACGAATAAAGCCCGGAAAGAAACACTTGATAGGAAACAGATTTACTCTAGTCGTTAATGAAGTAAGAGAATATGAAAAAGCAAAACAACTAATGAATATTATAACGGAAAACGGGTTACCATCTTATTATGGTTACCAACGATTTGGTGTCAAGAGACCTAATACTCATCTACTCGGTAAATATATTATTCTCGGTAGAACTGATTTATTTGGAAAAGAATTATTGAGGTCTATTTATCCACTTGAATCAATACACTCAATTATTGGGAGGAGGTTAGGGAGATATCATAAACTCTACTATGAGAAGGTATTCTCACAGAGTAAGAATCCAGAAAAAGCACTTAGAACTTTATTGAGTATACTTAATGAACTCTACATTGATGCATTCTCTTCTTATCTCTATAACTTATTGCTTAACAAAATAATTGATCTACATGGATGGAATGAATTAAACAATTTATACCCTATGCCGGGATGTGTTGATTCAAAAAAATATTATGAGGATATTTTGGAAAAGGAAGGTATAACGTACGATGTTTTAATAAAGTATACTAAATGCTGGTATAGGAGAGGATTATTTAAACCAATTAATCCGCGTGTTAGTGTTGAGAATGGTATACTATTCATTAGCTTTGAACTTGAAAAAGGATATTATGCATCAATTATCATGAGGGAATTATTTAAGGAAAACCTATTGTTTACTCAAATCTAATCCTAACATTTTGTCCCAAAAGATCGGTAAGTAGCTTCTCTAGACGGCTCTTTCTACCACCTATGAATCTCTGGTCACGTCTCGATACTCGAACAATTATTTGTTCAGTTCCATCAGGTAACCAGAGAGTATTCATTCCTAGAAGTGTTGCTGGATAAAGTATTTGTTCAACAAGATATTTTTTGTCATTACTATAAACTACCAACTTGGTTCTCTTCTTTAATACGCCTGATAACTCCCTACTTATTCTCTCTAATTCTTCTTTTTCCCAGTGATCACGCACTAATACGATAACTAATCCATTTAGATTATACGATTTGATATATTCTCCTTTTCTGAGTTCTTTGATGTTATCTTCTAGCTCCATAAGTGCCTTCATGATCGGTATTTCATCCTTATCAACAACACCCGTGTCGACTTTTCGCTGGCATGTTGGACACAGAATACCGCTCCTGACACATATCTTGTCGAGAGGATACTTCAATTCTAGTCCATCACCACTCTACCAATTCTTATAATCTATTACAAAGTAACTATAAGAAACACCTATATAAAATATTAAGTTTCAACATAACCCATGGATTTGAATAAAAGAAGAATAATTGATCAGCTACCGTGAAGCTCTTCCTCCCTCTCACGGTCTCGTGAGAGGAGGAGTCATCATCCACTTTTTAATTATTTATCTGCTTATATAAAGATGCCCATGAGGATTATTGTGGAAATTTGTTCTCAAAAAAGGTTTCAAAAGGATTATGATTGGGTTGAAGGCCGGGAATCCCCGGCTCATTCCTAGCCTGTACGGCTGCGTTGCCGGGGGGCGGGGTCGTGTAAAATATTGTGGTTTTGAGAAATTTATTTTTTCTCAGCTATTTCGACGCCGATGTAGGTTACGGTATCTTTTATTCTTGGGTCGCTTCTTATTTTCTCTGTTACCACTTTGTATACTGATCTTACTGAGTCTGATTCTACGCGTATTAATAAGTCGTAGTTACCTGCGATTGTGAATACTTCTTTTACTTCTGGTATGAGTGTTAAGTGGTTGCCCGTGCATGGTATTTAAGTTGTTTTCGATATTTTGATAACTTGCACGGGCTTCCCCCTCATTCCTTCTTGGGTTTGCATCTGGTTGGGGGCTTTCGGGGCATCCATGGAACCACGGTGCCCCACATCTCGGGTCAGGAGTTTTAATCCTTTGAGTGCTAGGTTCCATGACGTTATAACATCTCTTGTAGTGATTATCCCACAAGCTAACTTAACCCACCTATAGTTAATGAACTCTAATTCATCACCCAACGGTGATGTTCTAGATGTGTTCCTTGGGTCTGCATATATTACTAGTAGTCCTTCTGTTAGTGTTTTGTAGTGTATATATGATTGTATTCTATGGTATGCCCATAGCGAGAGCTTCTTGTTGAACCACCTAGAACTATTGGTTTTGTTCCTGAGCTTGTTCAAGTTCTCCAAAACAATCAGTGCATTATATTCTTTGGCTATCTCTACTATTTTCCTAGAGATGTAATGGCATGAGTCTGTGAGAATATTCCTAGCCCTCCCACCATGCCTTCTAATCGCCTCTCTTACCCCCTTAACATATCTCCACTCTCTAGGATACTTCCTCTGTATATTCTCAGCAACGATTCTATGTCTTAGTGCTCTCTTCAACCCATTAAACGGTATGGTTCCCATGGAAACCAGGTTCTCATTAGTGTCAACTATTGTATAGGTTATGTTGTCGAAGTTAATATCAACACCCATTACTGTATTCGGCTTTATTATTTTTACTTCCTTCTGGAAGGTGAAGTAAATCCATATTTCATTATCTCTATAGCTAACAAGTATCTCCTTGAGCTTCCATGAATCGTTAAGATACTTATCTAGATAGCTATACCACAATAGCTTTAGCTCAACCCATCCACCATTAAGAACAGCTGTCCTCAACACCCTGTTGTTTAAGTCTAGTCTGTAGTCTTGATAATCTAGTCTTGCTGTTAGTTTTCTCAGTACTGGTTTGCTACCTTTATTCTTCTTGGTGGCTTTTAACTACTTCTCTAGCTCTAAGCTCGATTTTGTGACAGTGATGTGCTCGGAAACCTTGTTTTCTTAGTATTTTATAGAATTTGTAATGTAATTCTTTCATTGATGGTGTGTGGTCTAAACCCCATATTTCATCTATAACGTATTGTGTCCAGTCACGAAATGCTTTAAGGAATCGGAGTGATTTAATAGTAATAGCTGGGTCAGGGGCGACTGCTTTAATTTTTGCAGTCGCTAAAACCCTCATCCCCCAGCCCTAATTATTCTGTTTATGAGTCATTCTTATATAGTTTTGCTCTAAGTAATTATTTGGTGAGACTCTATGAGCCTTGTCTATAATTTTGAGGCAAAGATAATAAGGTATGGTGGAGGAAGATACGTACTCTACCCGCCTAAGAAGTATCAAGAAAAGCTTAAACAATTCCATGGAAAAGGGTAAAAGTAATCGTGATCGTAGAACCAGAACAAAGTTGCTGAAACACAGTAAAGCCACCATAATAACCAAAATACTCATAATATCATTAACGATTAAATAGTCTGTTGCTAGTTCTCCTTCTCTACCTGGTTGTACTTTTGCTAGTACGAATCCTGTGGTCTTAACGGTTAATTCACTTATTAGCTTTAGGGATTCGAATGCTAGGTCTGATATTGTGACTATTCTGTCTTTTCCTTCTTCTGTTACTAATAGTCTTAATACGTTGTTTTCGCTCATTAACTCTACAGCTGCTCTTGCATCATATCCTGATGGAACCTTTATCAATGCTCCTCTAGCGTAATCAGATACTTTTCCTTCATCAATGGCTCCTGAAGCAACTGCTTCTAAGAAGTCCCATTCTCTTAGAACTCTTAGTTCTCCACTTGGTGTTCTTACGAATACTTCTGGGACAGCGTTTTCATCCATTGCTTTAGCGGCGATTCTTATTGTTAAATCACCGCTTAATACAACAATCTTTCTGAGGGCTCCTTCGATCTTTAATGCTCCATATGGTAATAATTCCCATATCTTTAGAGCTATATGTCTTGGTTCGAGAACACATCGTCAACTACTGGTATGAATCTTACATTGTTTTTCTTCATTAACTCTAGGGCTTCTACTAAGTTATCTGTTTCTCTAATTGTTATGGGTGTATATGCAGCGTGTTTAGCTACTTGGTCCTTAATATTGGCCCCTTGAGCTAAGACTTTTACAAGTCTCCTATACGATAGTACCATCATGGGTCTTCTATAGGCATCATTAACTACAACTCCAAGAGACCTTGTATCGAGCATTACTTTAGCAGCAGTTGCGAGGATCTGATCACCACTTACAATGGGTAATTTAGTCCACATAACATCCTTGACTAAGGGTATGGGGATCATCTTTCATCACCCCATGTTTTAGGAGATTTGTTACTCTATATAATATTTAATTCTTTATGGGGCTTATAAGTATTTGATATTATACAAGAATACAATCTCGTATACAGTTATTTGTATGTTTAAAACATTTTCAGAATTTGTAACTTTTTATTAAGGAATGCAAAAGTTTCGTATTATGATTATGTAAAAGACATTATTTTACAATATTTTACAATAGAAGAGAAGATAGTTTATGGAACAATAGAAGTGGGCCCGCGGGGATTTGAACCCCGGACCTCCGCCT
>JAGHDU010000236.1 GCA_021159785.1 Staphylothermus sp.
ACCCATTCCGGGATTATCTTATAGTAGAGCATTTGTTTATGCTAGTGGAGGGAAACTCTATAGGACATATGTTAAAAGAGTGTCTGGTGTAAATCATCTATTCTTGAATGATATGAGAATAACACCAATATATGGTTCACTTTATGGGGTTCTTTTTAATGGATTACAACATGCAATGGCAGTGAAACTCCTAGATGGTTCACACGCGTTTGTAATCATCGAAGGACAGAAAACCCTATATAGGTTAATGGATATTGAAAAAGGATTTTTATCGAAGAAGAAATGTAGAATAGAATATGTTGATCTAGGTATTACTGAATATAACATCGTTGCGGTGATTCATACAGGAGGTGCTTTAGGTTCAATTTGTAGGGATTACCTTATATATCAAAAGGAAGGCTCGAAATTTAACAAAAAAGAATATAATAAGTTAATATCAAGCGGGTGGAATGGATTATGGTTCTCATATATTGATCTTAGAGATAAAGACATCATATTATACTTCATATTATGGAATGGTTCTACTAAGAAGTATAAGTTGCCAAGGAATCTTATACCTAAAACGCATGTAATACCAAATAGTATTATCCACTACGACCTTGATAATGAGATCATAGTTCTAAGCAACTCCATTGAACTAATTGGATTTAGTTTAAAGGATAAGAAGATTATTTGGTCAAAAAAGTTCAGCTTACCAGTTAGAACACCATATATTTACACACATGATGAAGCTCTGCTTGTATATACAGATAATGATGTATACATCATAGACGTCACTAGTGGAGACACTGTTTGGTCTACTCATGCGACTGAAAGAATCACTGCTTGTACAATGTCAGATAAATATCTACTAGTAGCACATGGTGACTTGCTTCGCTTGTATACGAAAGAATCCGTGGGATATAAGAAGACAGCGGATTACAGAATCCCCGGGTCAATAAACGGAGTAACAGTTGTAGGTGATGATATTTTAATAGGTTACGCTACTCCAAGCGGAATCCCCAGAGTTGCATATGTCTCTTATAGTGAAAATATAGTATTTAAACTAAAGGATGTAGAGATTACATCTGGTGGATTAGCTGAGATAGAAGTAGGGGAGGTAGTACCAAATGTCAGGATCTTAAAACCAACTCCTAATAGACTAAGAATAGGGCTTAGAAAGAATAGGTTAGTAATATCCGATCTTGGAACGAAACCGGGTAGATACATTACTAAGCTCTTGGTGGAAGTAGCTGGTTTTCTCCCAATAATAACTGATCTCAGTATAACGGTTGCAGAGCTAGAAAGCCTTTTCAAGAAAATTTCTATGCAATCAACAATTATCCATAGCGAAATAGGTGCATTTATTCCCTTATCGTTTGAGCTAATATCCCCAGTTGATGAATTATACGTGACCATGTCAAATGTTGATGGATTAATCTATGCTACAACAAATGTATTAAAGAATCTTAAACCAGGTAATCACGTTGTGCCCCTCTATGTTTTGTGGGCTAAAATGGGTATGTATGAAACCATAATTAATATTTCGGCATGGCTAAGAAAGAAGAAATATGTAGAAAAACTTAGAACAAAGTTTAGGGTTGATTACGATATACTTCCATTATATCTTAGAGTAGTAGGTGACACATCTTATATTTGGTCTCCAATAAGCATTAGAGCTGCTAAAATAGTGTTGCGCTCAAAAACTTCTGAGTATACAATAGTACAAGATCTCGTACCGGGTTGGAACACGATCGAGACGTATAAAATAGTACCAGATGAAGCAATTGTAGAACTTCCCTCGGGCATAGCCTATATTGTTAGACGAGGTGAGGAATTACCACGTTTAGTGAAAACACCTGGTTAGCACTAGCCTTCGGTTCTGCCTTATTAGCGCTTATATTCGAACTAATAGCAATCTACTTGAAAAAATCTAGGAGAGAGAACGAAGCAAAACAAAGACTTCATCAATGATTCTTTCTATACGCTCAACTCGTTTCTCTAGGTCATTTAATCTCTTTTCTATCTCCTCTATCCTTGCTTCTAAACCATTTTCCACGTTATCCACCTATTTCTAACAAGTAATTATACAAGTCTAAGCTATGTCTGGCTCTAAAATATATCTTGTTTAACCAATTAATTTTTTCAACGAGATTTGCTTCAACTAATTTCTCGGCCGAGATTATTCCTCTTATCCCATAAATCTTCCGTATTTCATCGTTGCTTAAAGGTTTACGTAATAAGTGATTTATAATAGCTTCTTCAAGGTTTGATTTAATAGGAATATTTTTCTCAAAGGGTCTTTCAATACATGTAAATACTTTGTATCCATTATTTTCTATGTATTCTTTTGTTTTCTCAAAAACCTTGCCTCTGACAGGTTTTATTCTCGTATTCCATGATGGTCTATTTATTGTTTTCAAGAATATCTTTGAAATACCAGTCATAGAGAGATAGGATAATAATTCGTCAAGTATCTCAGGATCGCTGTTTCTAAGTTCGTTGTATCTTAAAAGATTAATCTCGATATAGAATTTGTTTCGAAGAACTCTGGGGACTGATTTGATTTTTTGAATTAATTGATTGAGTTTTAGATTCTCAAGAGGATTGTTTATAATTTGTCTTAATTCTCCTACCGCATCTATGGGTATAACTATGTAATCAGTTTTTTCGAGTATTGGATAAACCCATTTCTCATCTAATAAGTAACCGGTTGTTCGCAACACTATTTTAGCAGAGCTTTTTTCGTCAGCTAGTATTTTCCTGATCTCTTCAATTATCAAGGGAGTATGGTAGTTGAGAAGAGGATCTCCCATACCCCATATCATAAAGTGTTCTATATTTCTGAATACATCAGGATTGGTTCCAATAAAGTACTTCAGATCAGATACCACTTTGTCCTTAGTAACAATGATCTTCGGAGAATAAGTCTTATTGACTGTTCTAACTGATAATGGACAATATATACAATCGTATGGGCATTTCTTAGGAATGAGTAAAGGATCTATTCCTAGCGATAATCCGAAGCATCTGCTTATATGGGGGCCATAGATAGTTCGGAGTCTCATAACTTTTTCACCGTTTTACTCTCCAGAACTGCTATAAAGAAGCCTTGACCATTAATTATGTGTGGTTGTGTGCGATAGACTCTTTTGGAGAAACTATACCCTTTATAACCAGTGGCAAGTTTGGGTAAGTATATCTTAATAGGTTCCGCTAGATTTTCTTCTACAATTCTCTTTATTACTTCTTCTCCCTCCATTGAATGTATACTACACGTTGAATAAACAACCATTTTAGCATGTTTGAGTGTATTTTTAAGAATTCTATACTGTATTTCATGATAATGTTCTAGTTTACTTATTCTACTTGTATTTATTTTAACAGCTGGAT
>JAGHDU010000156.1 GCA_021159785.1 Staphylothermus sp.
ACATAGGCTTTCATGTCTTTTCCCCACACTTTATATAGATTATGGACGGAAGTTATTATAACTCTATTATCCAAGAGATAATAACCATATTCGCATATATTATTTACATTGGTGATAAGCGTTTTATGGTGATAAAATCGTGGAAATAAACATAGGAATAAATGAAGAACACATAAAAGAATACTTTGTTCAGGAAAGCGATTGTCCCATTTTTCTTAAGGAAAAGAATATATGCGTAATGAGTACTCCAAGAATGATTGCTTTAATGGAAACAACTGCTAAGGAGCTCTTAGATAAATATCTTGATCAAGAACATATTAGTGTGGGTTACCATGTTGATGTTTACCATAAGGCACCGGCTCCTTTAGGGGCAAAACTCGTGTTTAGAGCCAAGGTCATAGAAGTTGTCAAAAACAAAGTTAAGTTCGAGGTAAAATGCTTGATGGGAGATATTGTTATTGGCGAAGGTATTCATGAGAGAGCTATTGTATCTTGGAACAAATTTGCTGAAAAATCTGAAAAAGTATCTTAATCAATAACAGTTTTTCATTTTCAATAATGTTTTCTATCAGTTTTAATAATAACCCTTTTTATAGGACAGCTGTACAATATTATATAATGGATTATGTGTATTCGTTGTATTTGTAACATTTAGAAAAGGGTGTAAAAATATGAGGAGCATAGTTGGTCTCTTGGTTTTCTTAGGTTTACCGAGTGTAGCAGCATCAGCTTTAGCTGTTTTAATAACGGCATCAAAGCCCTTAACACTTACAGAATTATCTAATCGCACCGGTTATGCTAAGAGTCATTTATCTACTCATTTAAGATATTTGGCTAGAACCGGTTTGGTAGAATATATTAGAAAACATGGTAGAGCGTTCTACAGAGCCAGAAAAGATGCTTTGCTAAATCTTATTCATAAGCATTTAAAGGAATTGAAACAGCATCTTGATTACATAAATACTGAGATCAAAGATACGGAGCTTAGCTCTCTTCTTAATTCGCTTCATAACGAGTTATCCAAGATAATTCATAATTTCGAAAACAATGCACAACAAGGGTGATCGCAATGGTGCCGAGATTAAAAATTCTCGAAGAAGAAAATGTAGATATCATAGTAGGCTTACCTAATACTGAACAAGTCCGAGAATCCTTTGCAATTCAGTTATTTCAATTTATAAATAATTTAGCTATAAAAACCGGTAGGAAAAGATTTACATTACATATTGTCTCCATTAAACCTAGACCAATGTATATTGAAGACCTAAGATTTCTTCTACAACACAATATAGCGTATACTCTTGTTTTGAGATATTATAGACACGATCTTGAGAAAATCAACGAGTTAGTGAAAGCGTTGAAAAGAGAGAGTTCATATGTTTATGGTTTTGTTTTTCATGATTTCAAAGAGTTATCCGATCTCTTGCGTTCTCACGGTGTAGAAGTAGAAGAAGTCGAACAGAGATGATGTATAATGGTTTATGAAGTAGTACTAACCACTGATAGAACAATGATGAGTAATCACCATGGAAAAGAATTCCTTGGATTCATAGCCACAGGACCTGCTATCGGTATACCAGAGAAATTATGGTTGTGGATCGCTGCTCCCAAGATAAAAGTTGATGAACTAGGTAGACCTAGAGAGGCACCATATGGTTTAAGAAAGGTTGAAGCGAAGCTAATAGATGAAGGTTTTAAAGCAGCAATAATTGATCCGGATCATTTGGATAAACACTTAGACACAATGAAAGTACTGATGATCGGGCATCACGACTTCTTTGCATATGGACCTCCTAGTAGTGAGTGGTGGAGCCTCACTGGGAAGGAACCGATTAATCGTATTAGTTTCAAGAGATTAATGGAAAGTCCCGTAGTAAGAAAAGCAAAGGAACGTGGAGTGAAGATCATAGTTGGTGGACCGGCTGCATGGCAATGGCTATGGGAACTAGATTTATGGCGTAAATGGGGCGTTGACACAGTTATTGAGGGTGAAGTTGAGAAGGTTATTGCGGACATTGTTGAAAAAGCTCTGAATGATGAACCATTACCAGACTACATATACATAGGACCAAGGGATTCTCCATCATTAGAAGAAATCCCGGTGATTAAGGGGGCAAGCGTTAATGGGCTAGTAGAGATCATGAGAGGCTGTCCTAGGGGATGTAAATTCTGTAGTGTAACGCTTAGACCTTTAAGACATATACCATTGGATAAAATTAGAGAAGAAATAAGAGTCAACATAAGAGCAGGTATTAATGGCATTATTCTTCATAGCGAAGACGTATTATTATATGGAGCCGACGGTGTCAAGCCTAAGCCAGAACCATTGCTTAAGTTACATGAAATGGTAGTTGAAGAAATAGGTGAAAGAAGCGATCTTGCATGGGCTCATGCAAGCTTAGCAGCAATAAAATATGTTGAAGATGAATACAAGCTTGTCTCAAAATTAATGGATGAATATGTATTGAATGATTATAGGCGGTTCTTGGGAGTAGAAGTAGGAATCGAAACGGGGAGTCCAAGATTAGCAAAGATTATAATGCCTGCAAAATCAGCACCCTACCCGCCTGAGAAATGGCCTGATGTAGTTGAAGACGCCTTTAGAATTATGCATGAGAACAAAATAATTCCAGCAGCGACCATTATTCTTGGATTACCACAAGAAACTCCAGAGGATGTCATGAAGACTGCGGAGCTTATTGATAGACTTAGACCCTATAGAAGCATTATTGTTCCAATGTTCTTCGTGCCAATGGGAGCTTTGAAGAAGAATAAATGGTTCTTAAGAGATCACATTAAGAGAGAGCATATTGATGTAATGTATAAGTGTTTTGAACACGCAATATATTGGGCGGAAGACATAATGAGTAAATTCTATTTGAAAGAACCATATCTATTCCCAGTTCGTATGGGTTTAAGGTTATTTATTAAATATGCTAGGAGAAAAGTAAGGAAAATCACGGAACAATTGGAAATTCCCGTTAAGACATAGAACGGGATCAGAGATACATTATTATTTGTTTTTAACAAATCTTATCCTATAATATAAGACCACAAGTATAAAATGATCGGTGATGAAGATTTGAGTGTGTTCTACATTACGACGCCAATATACTATCCAAATGCGCCCCCACATATTGGTCATGCATATACGACGATTTATGCAGACGTCTTAGCTAGATATCATAGATTAATAGGTGACGATGTATTCTTCATGACTGGAAACGATGAACATGGCTTAAAGCTACAGAGAGCAGCTGAGAAAAAAGGTGTGCATCCGAAAGAACTTGTCGACGAAATGGCTGAAGTATATAAGAAGTATTGGAGTCTCCTCGATATAAGCTATGATCATTTTATAAGAACAACCGAACCTTATCACGAAAAAGTAGTCAAAGAAGCAATAACTAGATTATACAAGAAAGGATTAATTTATAAAGCAAGCTATAGTGGCTGGTACTGTGTAGATTGTGAAAAATTCTATAGTCCTGGAGAATATATTGAGAAAGAAGGCAAACCCTATTGTCCTATTCATAATAAACCACTTGAATGGCTCGAGGAAGAAACATATTATTTCAAACTAAGCGAATTCGAAGACTACTTGAAAGATGTATTGGCTAACAAAGACATTGTCTATCCCAAGTCATATGCCACTGAAGTACTTCGTAAGATAGAGAAAGAAGGACTAAGAGATGTATCAATAGCGAGACCTAAGGAAAGAGTACGGTGGGGTATTGAAGTACCATTTGATAAAAACTATACAGTATACGTCTGGTTTGATGCTCTCCTTAATTATATAAGCGGTGTAGGATACTTAGAGGACGAAGAGAAATTCAAAAAATATTGGCCAAACGTACATCACGTTATAGGAAAAGATATACTATGGTTCCATACAGCAATATGGTTCTCAAT
>JAGHDU010000183.1 GCA_021159785.1 Staphylothermus sp.
CTATTATACTGATTATATTTTATCAAAATTGAAATAATAACTATAACTATGCTATATTTGGTAATAAATACATGATTATACTCAGCAATTTAATTTTGAAATAAACTAAGGTATGTAAATGTTATGTTGTAGTAAAGGCTACTATTATATCTTTAAGAGATACTATCCGAAAATTCATCTCTCAGAGTAGATCTTATGGATTATAAATATAGTAGAAGATGCAATATATGGATTTAAATAAGGATTATTTTTTTGTAGGTAATTTTTAGATTTTTTAACATTGAATTAAGCATTTAATCCAAGATCGCATAATAGTTTTATTTAAGTATTGCTTAGAAAATGGGAAAGCTATTATAGGAATTACTCTAGACCATTTAATGTATGATCCAATATATGATTAATCATTATAATTGTGTAAGAGTTATTAAATATTGTAGATGGAAACAAACTCATAGTACTATCATATGAGGCCTAATCTAACGGGTTATATTAATTTATCAGTTCTAGATTGTCTTATTATATTAAGCAACAAAGAATTAATCCCAAGAAAATATTCAGCCCAATAATAAGGTATGGTTTGGGGGCTTCGAGGAGATTGTTTAATGTGGTAATCAATAGGTTATTTTACTTAAAGAAATTCATATATGGTGAAATTATTGTTTGTGCAAATTGTCAAGAAAAGGTTTGGTTATAAAATAAATAATGAAATATGTGTATTTAAGTTATTGATGAATGGGGTCTTTTTAAAGATACTGAGAGATATTAATAGAGAAAAATATATGAAGTGGGATTGGTTTAATAAACCATTCTCATTAAAGAATTGTGTATTTATAAGTGATGATGGTTATAAGTTTATGTCTTATAGCAAAGAAATCTTTAGAGTCTTGAAGGGCGATAAAACAGAGCTTTTGAACGAGATCAAGGAACTTATTTCTACCATTGCACCAAAATGTACGTGCTGGATATAGGAGCGCATCTTGGAATGCATACTATAAGATTAGCTAACATATGTAGAGAGGGAAAAATTATAGCAATAGAACCTGATCCTAGGAATAGTGAGTATCTTTAAAAGAATGTTAATTGAATAATCTAAAGAATGTAGAAATAGTACCATACGCTATATCCGACAGGAGTGGAAAAAGTAAGATTTGCGTTGGCTACAGTATCGGGTTATCTCGGATAAAATAGGACACTTAAGGATGATGAATTACTTAAGTATATTTATGTAGAAACCATAACTGTGGATGACCTTGTAGAATCTATTGGTTTAGAAAAAGTGGATTTTATTAAAATAGATGTTGAAGGTTATGAATTGTATGTATTGAGGGGTGCAAAGAAAACAATCTATGAACATAAACCTATTATGTTAATTGAAGTATTCAACAAAACAAAGATTGAGTATTTAAGTTTCTAAAAAAATATGGATACAGGGCAGTATTGAAAAGAGTAGGCAATGAGTCAGAAAACATCCTTGTAATGTATAATGGGTGATATATGATGAGAGTACTTATTCTTGGATTTGATGCGTTAGAGTATGAACTTGTTGTTAAGTGGAAGCTTAAACAACTTATGCAGAAAAGATACGGTGCATACGAGGCTGTAAAATCACCCAAGTATGGTAAGCCTCATACTCCTAGTGCTTGGACAACAATTATTACTGGCAGATTACCAGAGGAGCATGGCATAGATGATTGGTGGACGTATGGTAAAATCCTTGACTGGATACGTACAAAACCACCACTTGTATGGATAAAGAATAAGCGTAAAATACTATGGAAACTAGGAATAAGGCCAAGGCTACATAGTAGAAAAGAGATAAAGGTTAAAACAATATTTGATTTAACTCCACGATCTATTGCGTTATTCATACCTGGTTATAATGAGCCTGTAGAGCCTCATATGAAATTAAATGAAGCTATTAAGAAAGGTATAAATGAATACATTAAGACAATATGGGAAGTACATAGATGGCGCGTAAATACTTTTTTAGAGAAACTAAACAATGATTGGGATCTTTTTATGGTTTGGTTTGATATAGCCGATCTCCTAGGACATGTATGTATGGTTAAGTGTAGAAAAGAGCTTTGGAAAGCGTATCTTGATTTAGCAAGACTCGTTGGTATTGTAAAGAAGAAAACTCCAGAAGACACTCTCATTATAATTCTCAGTGATCATGGTATGAAGCCTATGCCTGATGGAACAGGTGATCATAGCGAGTATGGTTTCTGGAGTATTAATAAAGATTTAGAATGGTTTAATCCTAAAAAAGCGGTTGATTTCTATTCGTTAATAGAGAAAGCTCTTAAGATGTGATATGAGTTGACGATCAGAATAGCTATTTTGCATAGTTCATTAAATATCTTAGGTGGTGGTGAGAGATTCTGTTTAAAGACCATAGAAGCGTTTAAGGAGCAGGGATGGGAAGTTATCTTAGCAACAGTTGAGCCTACAAATTGGGAAACATTAAAGAGCATATGGAGTGAAATACCCAAGATTGATAAAGAAAAACCATTTCTTAAGATTCCTGTAAAAAGATTTGGAATATATTTAAGAATTTTATCTAATTTACAGCTTCCAATACTACGTAAAGAAAGTGATATAATATTTAATACTCACGGAGATGTTCTTGTCAGCAGTACTGATATCACATATATGCATTTTCCAACATTTACTCTATGGAATGAATCATATAGTAAGTATAAATCTGGATTTTGGAAAATGTATTTTACACCCTATTATTATATTCAAAGAATGATCGTGAAAAGACATATAGACACACTCCTATTAACGAATTCCAAGTTCTCGAGAAGCATTATTAAGAAATATATGAAAAGAAACGCTTTGGTGATTTATCCGCCTGTTAATGTAAATAGGTATCTTAAGCTAAATAATGGAAAAAGAGAGAACCTAGTTATAACCATTGGAAGGTTTTCACATGAGAAAAAATATGAAAACATAATTAGGATTGCTGAAAAGCTTCCTGATATAGATTTCCATATTATTGGCTCTGTGACTAGTGATCTAAGCTATAAATATTATGTTAAGATTAAGAAAGAGATAGAATCAAGAGATCTTAAGAACATTTATTTACACCCGAATCTGCAGCAAAAGAAGATGGAGGATCTCCTATCATCAGGTAAGGTATATTTGCACACTATGATAAACGAACATTTCGGTATTTCAGTTGTGGAAGGAATGGCAAGTGGCTTAATTCCTGTAGTTCATAGGAGTGGGGGTCCTTGGACTGATATAGTGTATTTCGGAAAATATGGATTTGGTTATAATAACATAGAAGAAGCAGCTCATTTTATCAAAAAAGCGATAAAAGAATATAATTCGCTAGTTAGACATATAAGAAAAAGATCTAAAATGTTTTCTGAATCTATATATAAGAAAAAAATAGTTGAACTTATAAAGAGATATCTTGTTTTAACCAAAGTAAATAAATCCGGATAGGTGTAGAGTGTAAGTTGGATGTAAATTATGTTTTCTACGGTAACATCAATTATGTTAAGAAATCATTAACTATACCCTTTCCCCTTAGAACCAAGTTATACAGAATAAAATCTCATATTAATATTAATTTGCTGAGAAAAGTTTTCAATAATAAATATCCAAATAGGACGCTTCAAACTAGGCTTATAAATCGTAGAAAATTTAAGTATTTAATAGTACTCGATGCTTGTAGATTCGATTTTTTCGAAGAATACATCTATAGATTTTTGGATGGTATATTATATAGTGTATTATCACCTGCAAACGAAACTCTGAGTTGGCTTAAACGTACTTGGTATAAACAAAGATACACAGACATAATTTATTTTTCAAGCAATGTTTTCATTAATAGCAAAAAATGTTATCATGGTTTTTGTGGACATAAAAAATTCCTAAAAGTTGTTGATCTATGGAGAATTGCTTGGGATGAAAGATTACTTACCGTCCCCCCATGGAATGTAAATAAATATGTTAAAATCTGGTCAAGATTAAATAAGAAACATAAGAAAACACATAGGTTTGTTATACATTATATTCAACCACATTATCCCTATATTTCATTAAACCAAGATATTATTAGGAAAGTCTATAGTATTAGTAATGAACTAAACATAACTGCGGAAGACGCGTTTCTTATTGTATTGTGTAGCTACATTAAAAGCAAAGATAAAATATGGGAACTAATTCGTAGGTTATATAGAGAAAATTTAAAAATTGTGTTAAAACATGTTGCAGATCTCGTTACTGAGCTGGAAAAACCTATAATTATTACAGCTGATCATGGTGAATTATTAGGTGAGTATGAATTATTTTCTCATCCGAACATTGCGCATCCCGTCATAAGGATCGTACCATGGTTCATAGTTAAGTAATATTTGTAAACTTTATACCTATAGACTAAGTTTTATAAAATGATACTCTATCTGTACTAGACTACTTATCTGATTCTTATTCTGTTTACTTTTTTGTTTTGCCAGCTGTATCTTCTTATTCTTTTGCTTCTTCCGAATCCGCATGCTGCGCAGTATCCTTTTGCTACGTTATATGCGTGTCTTCCGCATCTACGGCATCTTATGTGTGTTTTGCTCCTTCCATGTTTACCCATGCTTGGTGTTCCTTTGCCCACAGCGTTTCACCTATGTATCCCTATTTGTTTACTCGATTGGGGATATGAGGACTACTGTGTCTCCCCTTATAACTATTGTTCCCAGCTTCCTAGTTGAACCATCTGCTTTTATTTCTTCCGCGTCATCTAGTACTATATTGAGGTGTTGGTCGTAGCTTTTTAGTTTCCCTCGCACTTCCTTTTCTCCTTTAAGCTTTATGAGTACGATGTTGCCGATGTGTTCTAATAATATTTTGTGAGCTGTTTCAGCCAAGTCTTATCCACCTTCCATAAACAATACGTGTTCTCGCCGAGTGATCAACGAGTTTATTGGTTCGGAGCATCTATGCTATTTAATGGTTAATATCTGGGTTAATATATATTGTTATCTATCGTTAAAATAATTACTATTTACGTGGTGGAAAACAAGTAAATGTGTTGGGGGTGCATGTTGTTTGGGTGTTAGGAGGTTTTTGTCTAAAAAGGAGAAGAAGAAATTGTTTGAAGAGTTGAAGAGAATTTATCCAAGTATAGTTTTTTCGAAAAGTGATGAGGTAGAGGTTTTTGAGGAGAAGAACTATCCAGAG
>JAGHDU010000122.1 GCA_021159785.1 Staphylothermus sp.
GTTAGATGTTAAACCATAATCAAGTATTATATAATTGAATGGAGGCGATTCCTCGATTTTAAAGGTGAAAAATACAGTAGTTGTATAACTGTGTCTTACTCCATCACTTGTCTCCATTTCTGCGTATATATTTAATTGCCCATTATATATTCCTGGGTTTGCATTCGGCGATATCATTAAGTTATTAAAAGAAATAGCTGTTATTTGATCAGGGCCTAAATTATTCAGTGTGGTCCGTGGATTAGTAGGTTCAATTATGTCGGGCAATTCTGCTTTTATATCAGCATGGTATATAGTAGAGTCTCCGTTGTTCTTAATTTCTAATACTAGGTTTGCATTGGTTTGTCCTGGATAAGCTGACGGAGTGAAATACGTATCTATTATGCCAAGCATTAATGGCGGATATGGATGTATTTGAATGGTTAAGTTATGGAGTTCATGCATTAATACTCCATTATAGTTGAAGGAGATGTTGAGTACGAATGTATAATTTTGGGGCTGAACAGACTTATCAACATTTATTATAAAAGAAAATTGAATGATTTGTCCATTAGATACCATTTTAACAATATCGTTTGATCCTAATTTATACGCGGGTGAACACCTAGTTGATGGAAAACTAAATCCATCCGGAACATTTAAACAAGCAAATACGTTTGTTGAATTCAAGGTTCCATTATATTGTGTCTCAACGATTAAAACGGTGTTTTCACTGCCCGGATATACATTTTCACCGATACGTGATTTATAACTATAGTTTTTTATAAAGAAATAATTTCCTGAGGACCCTGTTTGAATTGGTATAATAAACAATGATAAAATAGTTATAAACAATATCAAAGATGCAAACATTTTCTTCAACAATGCCTTCATAGCCCGTCACCATAATATATTCAATTATTGTCCTTAGTATGTAATATACTAATCTTAATCAATGATGAATAAGAAGTGATATGTGGTTTAAAAATATGTATTATTCTCACCTCTTTGTATGAGAAACTGTGACAAGGATGCATTTTTCTTTGTTAGGTTCTCGTACTCCTACGATTTTTCCATCTCTTAATAAGTAGATTTTCTGTGCACAATTACCTACCTCAGGATCATGTGTAACCATTATTATTGTCTGACCTTTCTCGTTTAGTTTTATAAAAGTATCCATTACGGAACGCGCTGAACGTCTGTCAAGATTTCCTGTCGGTTCGTCAGCCAATATAATAGCTGGTTCTCCGACAATGGCCCTAGCAATAGCAACCCGTTGCTGTTGTCCACCGCTTAACTGATTAGGTCTCTTGGGAAGCCATGATAAGTCGCCGCCAGCCAATAAGAGGGCTTGTTTAGCTTTCTCTATCCTAATTTTTCTAGGTATTCTTCTCACAATTAAGGGGAGTTCGATATTTTCTAGTACAGTTAATCTACTGATTAGGTTAAAGAATTGGAAAACAAACCCTATTTTTCGATTTCTTATATATGCTAAATCTTTAGACTTTAGTTTTGATATATCTACTCCATCAATTAGGATTTTTCCCTCTGTTGGTTTGTCGAGTAACCCGATCATGTTCAATAGGGTTGTTTTTCCTGAACCACTTGGACCCATAATTGCTATAAATTCTCCACGCTTGACTTCGAGATTTACCCCTCGAAGACCCCATGTTACTACTTCTCCTACTCTGTACGCTTTCTTAACATCTATAAGTTGTATTACTGTATCGTGACGGCTCAATTTTGATCGCACATAATTATTTTATAACTCCCATTTTCAATAAGGCAACTATTCTACTTGGATTTATGAACTGGGTTTCAACTCCTCTACTTTTTAATCTCTCACTAAACATTTCTTCAGTGAACTTATATGGATCTTGCCTCTTAGTTGCGAGAATAAAGTTGCATGTATAGTTAAAGCTTGGAACCCATACCCAATACTCTGCTACATATGGAAAGACCTTTCTAATATTATTATAGACGTATTCATAATCTTTCTTGTAATAGAAACTATTACCAGCTTGGGTAACCATTACCCCATCATCACGTAGAATTCTAGATATGTCTTTATAGAATTCCTCAGAGTATAATGATTTAGCTACTTCACCAGCATAAGGATCTGTTAAATCAAGTATTACTACATCAAAGCTATTATTGGGTGCTTTACGAACATATTCTAAACCATCCATTATTACTACTTTTGCTCTTTTATCATAGAAGCTGCCTCTATGCATAAACTCTAAGTACTTCTTAGAAAACTCTACTACTTTCTCATCAATATCAACCATGACTGCTTCCTCTACATTTCTATACTTTAATACTTCACGGAGAGTTGCTCCTTCACCTCCACCTATGATAAGTACCCTTTTTGGATCAGGATGTATGAGCATAGCTGGGTGTACTAGGGTTTCATGATAAATATACTCATCCCGTTCAGTGCTTTGAATGAGATTATCTATTATTAAGGCTCTACCAAACTCTTCTATCTCAGCAAACATAATCTCTTGATAAGGTGTCTTCTCACTAACAAACACTTTCTTGATCTTAAAC
>JAGHDU010000075.1 GCA_021159785.1 Staphylothermus sp.
ACATTTTAGTAACGACATTATTCCTCTAGCTGTATTTACTACGATTATTTTATTTTTATCAAAGTTTTTATACAAAAATTTACGGGTTTCTGTAGTAAAGAAAAATAGTCTAAGACCATATTTTTGATCTAGTTTATTTTTTCTAATATAATCGTATAAAGCAGTAATGTTGCTGTCTAAATTTGTTGAATAAAAACATAGGTAGTCAGGCTTTTCCATTACTCCATATGTATAAGTGACTGTTTTTAAAACGCTATTTAGGAATATTTTTTTGAAAAGTGTAATCAACATTATCACACTACATAATCTATTTAAGGATAATTTTAGTTTCGATGAAGAATTATTATTGATAAAATAATAAATTTATCGTAAGAGAACTTTCAAGATGATTAAAATGCGTGTCTTGATAGTTAGTGAAGATGGTTTGCCCGATATTCGTGTTGAGAAGATGATTAATACTTTATCCAAAATAGTTAACGAAATATATTTTGTAGGTGATTTTAGGGGATGGAGTGGAATAGGGCTTTCTGTAAAACCAAAAATATATAGTGTTAAGTGGGATAGAAAGGTCAATTTGTTATTGCCACCTTACTTTCAATGGGCTTTTAGAAAGGTTAAAAAGGTTCTTGAATCTATTAGGCCTGATATTGTTATAGCTTGTAATTTAGTTGCTGGTTACATGATTGATAAGCTTGGATATCCTATGATTTTTGATTATCATGAGGTTTGGTCGCTTCAATTAAAATATATATCTCCTCCAACTCTTCCAAGAAAGCTAACGTATAAACGAAGAGTTAGGCTATATCCTAAACTAGAAGAACTTCTCCTATCCAAATATCCTGTTATAACTATAAGTAATAATGCAAGACAATATTTTATTGAAAAATATGGTATTTCTGAGTCTAAGATCTTTGTTGTTAAAAATTATCCTTCTATTTTAGAGATTAATAATATTGAATTTAATGAACTTGATTGTAAAAATATAGTATTTGCCTATATGGGCAAAGACTTAGTGTTTTTTGATGGTCAGACTTATCGCGATCTAAGACCAACATTGTCTGTGCTAGATAAGTTATGGATTGAAATGAAAAATTTTAAGGTCTATTTAGTTGGTTCAAAGAAAAGTATTAGACAATATATTGAAGCATTTGGGAGGAAGAAACATATATACATATATAACGTTTTTACCAAAACGCATTTCGGAATTTTATCGTATAAGCCTTCTCCAGTACATTACTTAGTTAATCCCAATAAGGCATATATGTATTCTCATAGTGGTTCTATACCTGTTATAACGGATACTATGAAAGAAATTGTAAGTGAAATAGGAAGATATAGTTTCATCGTAAGTTCTATTAACTTCGAAGAATCTCTTTATAGTACCTATAAGTCTATATTGGAATCAGATTATGAAGAAACGAATAAGATGCGTAGGAGGATATTTGAATATGCAAGACAGAATTTAATATGGGAGAAACAAGAAAAGACTATATTCTCGGCACTTAAGAGTATTTGAACATGTTTCTAAAACCATTTAAAGTAACGCAGTTATACTCAAACATGATATAATTTACTATGAATATGTTAAGATCATCAAGAATAAATGGTGTGTGGTGCTTATATTATGAAAACTATTCCGATCGCAAAACCATTTCTCGGCAAAGAGGAATTAGAAGCTGTGAAAAGAGTTATGAAGTCAGGGATACTGGCTCATGGTCCTGAGGTTGAAGCCTTTGAAAAGGAATTTGCTGAATACATAGGTGTTAAATACGCTGTTGCTGTCGCTAATGGAACAGCAGCTTTAGACCTAGCTTTAAAAGCAATTGGTGTAAAAGAAGGAGATGAAGTTATAACAACACCCTTCACTTTTATTGCTACCGCTAATGCTATATTATTTCAAAGGGCTAAGCCTGTTTTTGCTGATATTGATCCTAAGACTTATAATCTTGACCAGAATGAGGTGCTTGAGAAAATAACTAATAAAACCAAAGCCATTATTGTGGTGCATCTTTATGGGCAACCAGCAGATATGAAAGCATTCAAAGAAATAGCTGAAGACCATAAACTCTACCTCATAGAAGATTCAGCACAGGCCCACGGAGCAGAATTCATGGGACAAAAAACTGGTAGTTTCGGGGATGTTGCTATTTTTAGTTTTTATCCAACGAAGAACATGACTACTGGAGAGGGTGGGATGGTTACAACTAATAATAAGGAGATAGCAGATAGAGTTAAATTATTGAGAAATCATGGTCAGTCCGAGAAGTATTTACATGTAGAGCTTGGCTGGAATCTAAGAATGACAAGCATTGCTGCTGCAATAGGTAGAGCACAATTAAGAAAACTAGATAAATTTAACGAAATACGACGTAGGAACGCTGAACTATTAACACGCAGATTATCTAGAATAAGGGGCATTACACCACCATACGTTGATCCCCGCGTTAAACACGTATTTCATCAATACGTGGTAAGAATAGAAGATGATTTTCCTCTTTCTAGAGATGAGCTTCAAAAATTGCTTCGTGAAAAAGGTATTGGTACGGCCATACATTATCCTAGACCGATCTTTCAACAACCGTTATACAAAAGGCTTGGCTATAAACAGGACATTTGTCCTAATGCAATAGACGCTAGCAAACGCGTATTAAGTCTACCTGTGCATCCTCTAGTAGAACCCTCTGATATAGAATATATTATTAATTCTATACAAGAAATAATAAGTTTGGCTTAATAGATGTAGAATATTTTATCGTATTCTTATTCTGTTTACTTTTTTGTTTTGCCAGCTGTATTTTCTTATTCTTTTGCTTTTTCCGAATCCGCATGCTGCGCAGTATCCTTTTGCTACGTTGTATGCGTGTCTTCCGCATCTACGGCATCTTATGTGTGTTTTGCTTCTTCCATGTTTACCCATGCTTGGTGTTCCTTTGCCCATAATGTTTCACCTAGTTTTCTTGCTTATTTACTCGATTGGGGATATGAGGACTACTGTGTCTCCTCTTATAACTATTGTTCCTAGTTTCCTAGTTGATCCGTCTTCTCTTATTTCTTCTGCATCATCTAGTACTATGTTGAGGTGTTGGTCGTAGCTTTTTAGTTTTCCTCGCACTTCTCTCTCGCTTTTAAGCTTTATGAGTACGATGTTCCCGATGTGTTCTAATAATATCTTATGAGCTGTCTCAGCCATACCCGATCCACCATCCCTGAATAATACGTGTTCTTGCCGAGTGATCAACGAGTTGTTGATTCAAAGCATCTATGCTATTTAATGGTTAATATCTGGGTTAATATATATTATTATCTATCGTTAAAATAGTTACTATTTACACAGCTAGGATGAATAATCGAGTTAGCGGGGCGTCTAGGTTTGGGTATTAGGAGGTTTTTGTCTAAGAAGGAGAAGAAGAAATTGCTTGAAGAGTTGAAGAGAATTTATCCAAGTATAAGTTTTTCGAAAAGTGATGAGGTAGAGGTTTTTGAGGAGAAGAACTATCCAGAGATCATTA
>JAGHDU010000080.1 GCA_021159785.1 Staphylothermus sp.
TAATATGGCTACACCTATAAGAGCAGGAACAGCGGGAGGGTACCCAATTAAGTCTTCAAGCATGAATAAAACAACAACTAATATAAATGGAATAAGTGTTTTCTCCAATTTTCTCTTATCAATATTTACATAATATTTAACATTTTCAAAAGACGTATTCCCTAACTTATCATTATATTCTGAAAACCACTTGTTGAAAATAACCTTTATTACTAAAGCGAAAATTAAGAAGACTAATAGTACTGCTGGAGCAACGTTATAGATAAAATCCATAAATCCTAACCCGGTATTAGAGCCTATTAAAATATTCGGTGGATCGCCTATTAATGTGGCTGTTCCACCAATATTTGATGCAAAAACAATCATTATCAATAGTGGCCTTGGATCAATTCTAATTCTCTCACAGATTTCAATAACTATTGGTGATATTATGAGAACAGTTGTTACATTGTCTATAAAAGCCGAGATTAGAGCAGTCACTCCTGATAATACTATCGCTAATTTATATGGTTTATTAAAAAGCCTCAATAAGATCCTAGAAGCTATTAAGCTGAAGAAACCCGTTTCACTGAGAATGCTGACCATAATCATCATTGACATAAGCAGTAGTATGGTGTCTACATCAATGCTGTTAAGTAATACAGTATATGAAGTATATCCTAGAAATATATTGGTTAATAGCACAACACCAGCCATGATAAGAGCTACGATTGTCCTATGGGCTACCTCGAGAGTCAACAAGATGTATAGCACTATTAATATTCCTATACCAATTAATGGATATATTGGCATCACTTCAGGTCATCGCATAAATCCTTGTATTTGCCTCTATGAAAACAGTATTTACATTTGCTTTTTCTTTATATTTCTTCTTCGAAAAATATTTAATTCTCTCAACATATAGGTTTTTGAGGGTGTCATGGAAAAGGATCTAATAGTAATTGATAATCCATTAGCTAAATACTACTTAACTATCCTTAGAAGTAAGGCAACAACACCCAAGGTCTTTAGAGATCATATAAGAAAACTCGGATTTATACTAGGTTATGAAGCATCCAAATACCTTAAATGGCAGAAAGTATTCATTGAAACACCCTTAGCGAAATCAGAAGGATTAGAACCTGCTAAACCAGTATATATCGTTGGAATACTGGGAGCTTCTATTCCAATGATTGAAGGTATATGGGATGCAATTCCATGGGCTGGCCTTGGATTAATAGCTGCTAGAAGAAAGGAACAACCAAGTAAAGTCGAAGTCGAAGTATATTATGAAAGACTACCTGGTGATTTATCATATTATACAGTACTATTAATTGACCCGATGCTTGCAACAGGTAAAACAATGGTGAGCGTAATAGAGCGTCTACGTAAGAAAGGTGCAAGAGAGATTATCGTTCTAACCATTATTTCGAGCAAACAAGGAATTGAATACGTATGGAAAAATGCTGGAAAGATACCCATTATAACAGTAGCTGTTGACCCTATGCTAAACGATAAGTTCTTCATAGTACCAGGACTCGGTGACGCAGGCGATAGAGGATTAGGACACGATTACGTATCTGTAGATAGAATATACATGATGAAATAACTACGGCTACACATAATAGATTAAACTAATAACTCTATCATACATAATGATTCAAGCTAGAATTATTTTTAGCAAAATCTATATTGAACACATTTGGTTTTGTATATCCATAATTTATATAGTAAACTAAAACTTAAGAAAAGGTCTAATTGTTACAGAGTAGCATATAAGCTATCTTCAATACTTTTTTCCATATAGGTGTTTCTTTCAATAGCTCGACATTGCCTATTCTTTCATCAAGATCTTTTACATAAGGTATATTGCCGAGATAATCTATTCTAAGTTCTTCGGCTAGTTTGTGTAATTTAGGTTTATCGGACATATTCTCAATAAGCCCTGCGATCCTATATTTGCCTTCTAACAATACTTTTACCAGTCTTTCAACACTTTTAATAGCTAGTGGGCTTGGAGTCGCAACAACTATTACTTCCAATTGATTACCCAAATATGTTAGCAATTCTAAATGTTCATCACTTATTCCTGGAGGTGTATCAATGAATAACGCATCTAGTTCACCCCATTGCGTAATCGCTAAAAGTTCTCTGAAGGCATTAACAACTGCTTCTCCACGCATAGGAGTTGGGTTTTCTCTCGTGAAAATCGTTATCGACATGTATTTTATCCCGTGAACGAGTGGTGGGATTATTCCCTTTTCCTCTACGATCTCTAGTTCCCAAGGATTAGTTCCGAGTACTATGTGTGTTGATGGATTAGTAAAATCTAGATCCAATAATCCAGTCTTATATCCCATAGACGAACTTGCTAGGGCTAGTAGTGTTGATATAATTGTCTTACCCACTCCACCTTTACTACTCATAATTACATATATCTTCTTGATACCAGCCAGTCTCTTAGGAATAACTAGTAGTCTCGGATCACTCATTATCATCACCTAAAACTATTTCCTTAATACCTATACCTCTACCTCTGATAATCTCGAAATCCCTTGAACCACATCTTGGACACATAAAATATGAATACACTGCTTCAGGAACAAAATGGATGGCCTCCCTTACCGCTTCATCTAACTGGGAGGGATCTATCCTCCATTCATAACCGCATCTTCTACACTTTAATACGACATCTTCATCTTCGTAGATGATCTCTCCCACACTATAGCCTCTAAGCTTAATAATTTCATTGAGTGCGAAATCGAGTATTTCTTTATCAATACTTTGCAAAATACCCAACTTAATGATAATCCTGACTACCTTTTTCTTACCTGTTTTTCTAAGTTCCTGTTCGATATAATCAGCTATTGATTCTGCAAGCGCCCATTCGTGAACCATTCTATTTACACCCAGTATTAAACAATAATTTCTTCTTAGGGTAATCTATTATACATTAGACACTGTATAAAGTTAATTGGTGAAATATTTGACTGAGAAAACAAGCCGCATACCTGGTTTCTATAAGAAATCAATAGATGAAAGACTCAAAATAGTCGCTGAATGGGCGGGGTTAACAGAGGAAGAAGTAAAACTTCTTAGAAATCTCGGCAATTTACCCGAGAAAATAGCTGATTCAATGATCGAGAACGTTATAGGCGGTATGACTTATCCCTTCGCTGTAGCTGTGAATTTCAAAATTAATGGTAAAGACTACCTCGTACCAATGGTTATCGAGGAAACAAGCGTAGTAGCTGCTGCTAGCAATGCAGCTAAAATGCTTAGGAGAGGACAAGGAATTATCGCTAGATCCGAGTCTCAGATCATGATAGGTCAAATACATTTAGTAAACGTGACAGCCCCACAATATAAAGCAATGAAAATAATTGAGAAGAAAGGAGAGATACTCGAACATGCTAGACAGCAAGATAGTGTACTGATCAAGCTCGGAGGAGGGCCAAGAGATCTAGAAGTACGTGTAATAGACACCAGAATGGGTCCCGTAATAATCGTTCATTTACTCGTAGATGTACTAGATGCTATGGGTGCAAACACAGTTAACACTATGGCAGAGGCGATAGCTCCAATTCTAGAAAAGATAACTGGTGGAGAAGCAAGGCTGAGAATAATAAGCAATCATGCAGTCTATAGAATCACCCGTGCATGGGCCAGAGTAGCACCTGAAGATATTGGAGGCAAGGACATTGCTAAGAAAATAGCGGAAGCGAGTATACTTGCTGAAGCCGATCCATTTAGAGCGGTTACACATAACAAAGGAATAATGAATGGAATAATAGCAGTAGCATTAGCAACAGGACAAGACCATAGAGCTATAGAAGCAGGAGCACATGCATATGCGGCAAGGACTGGTGTATATAAACCACTAAGCTACTGGGAACTCGACGAAGAAGGAATGCTTGTTGGATCACTAGAAATACCATTACAAATAGGAGTAGTAGGTGGAGCGACAAGAGTACATCCCATTGCCAAGATAGCGCTAAAAATCCTTGGAGTAAAGACAGCAAAAGAACTAGCAGAAGTAATGGCAGCTGTAGGTCTTGCACAAAACTTAGCTGCACTAAGGGCACTAGTCCATGAAGGCATACAGAAAGGACACATGAAACTACACGCGAGAAACCTCGCAATAATGGCGGGCGCAACAGGAGACCTCATAGATAAGATAGCAGAGAAAATGATAAATGAAGGAAGAATAAGATACGATTATGCAAAGCAATTACTAGAGCAATACCTAAAGGGAGAAAAACCATAACTTAAACTAAAACTTTTTCACCAGTGTTAAACAAATAATTTATTGGCCCAGACACCCGGGGAAACCCGGATGGGATGAAGAAGCCAGGGACGTATTCACCGTCACTTTTTATCACTTCTATACAATAAAATAATATATCACCCGAAAAGAGATTAACATGATATAAGTCTATAACAAGGAGGTGTAGATAGAATTACAGATAATGTAAAGAGTATTTATGACGTAATAGTATATGGTGCAGGATACGCTGGGCTCACAGCAGCATTAGAGTTGTTGAAGAGGAAACAAAGAGTTATAGTAATTGAGGCTGATCCCGGAATATCACACGCTTCATACTACCCTGGAATTGATAATAGAAAAGTCAGGATATCCAAGAAATACTGGAGTCTTATCTCAAAAATAGGAGTAAATATCATCAACGAAGATGAACACGGATACTGGATCGATCCTCTCGAATATTTGGTTCTAATAGCTTCAGAGATCTATAGAAATGGTGGAACAATACTAACGGATTCGGCAATTGAACCAATATACAAAATTATCGAAGATAGAATAGTTGTTATTGGAGCTGCAGTAAAGTCACTCGAAAATGAAACAGGATCAGATAGAATATACATCCTGTCTAAAGGAATAATAGATGCCTCACCAAATGCGTACATAGTGAATAATCTCATAGATAGATTAAAAATCAGCATAGTTATACAAGGAGCAGGTCCCCAAATACCATGATCAGACGATGTATATTATAAAACAACATGGGTTTTCCCAGGGATAATAGTAGCAGGAATAGCTACTATATACACAAACGGTGCTTACATACCATTCCCAGACATAGGTCCCCTGATAGCAAGCGGAGTTAAAGCAGCTGAATTATTCATTCAGGGTTATCCAGAAAACCCAGTCCAAGGAATAAACTTTCCAAGCGTAATATAGAAGTTGATTAAGCAATATTTATTAGTGAAGTCTAGAAAAACTGTAATTTATCATTTTAGATGTGTACTTATTCTATAACGTCTACATGTCATATTTGTTAAAAATTGGGCTTTAGATTAATTGGACAAGAAATAAAGATATAATTCCTACTATGAATTGCATAACATTAATGGTTATAACAACACCCTTTTCAGTCGCCTTGCCGCGTATAATTTTCTGAATCCTGATCGCCAAATGTGTTAGACTATATATCTTCTCATATGGTTGATCAATCGTCCCATCTGGTAGGACTTTCCCGTAATTTTCCTTATATACTCCATTCACTAAACCTCTAATGAACAGTAACAATTCTATAAAGTATAGTGAGAAGAGAATTATCCCGAATTTCTCGAAGTTTCCAATAACTACTATACTTGCATAATATGCTCCAACGCCATATGTAAAAGAGTTACCTGGAAAAATCTTCGCAGGATACCAGTTGTAGATTAGAAAACCTATTATGGCGCCTAACATTATTATAGTTGCTTCAAAACTTGGACGAAGCTCCTTCATATATGCATAAATTGATGTAAAAAAGAAAAGCTGAATGCCCATAGAAGCTTCTAATCCATTATATCCTGCGATCATATTGAATGCATTTGCAGCTCCCAATATACCTATTGGTACAAGTACTAAGGGGTATAGTATTCCAAAATCTATTTTCCCAATGAATGGAATAACCATGGTAGAATACCCTGCTTTTATGACGACCATTGGTATAGCTAATGGTAACATTAACATTATTCTGTATATGGGGTGTATGCCTTTTTTCCAACCAAGAATATCGTCGAGAAAACCCAAGAAACTTGCAAGCATTAGCATCAACGCTAGGGCCATTATTTCTAAACCATATGTGATCTTATTCAAAAAGTAGATATTTAGGGCTATAAAGAATAGTAATCCAAAAGAAACGCTGAGAGAAACCCAAGCACCCCCACCTTCAGCTACTTCAACATGATGTGGTTTATTCATGTCTTTTCCTACGAATCCTATTTCCTTTGCTTTCTTAATCCATAATTTGAGAGAAACATAAGTTACTATAAATGATAGAATTGCGGATAATACAATAAATAATGTGTCATATAGCGAGATGTTCATTCTTTATCACTCCATTCGGTATTAAATATCGAGTATATTTCTTTGGCTCTCTTTTCACCAATTCCCTCAATAGCCATTAGTTCCCTAATACTAGCATTGGCTATGTTCTTCAAAGTCTTGAATTCTTTTAGTAACTTCCTTGCTAATCTTGGACCAACAATACTTTCAGCAACGTATAAAATTCTCTCATTTATACTCATTGGTTTTTTCTCGACCCTTAATCTATAGATTTTCTTTTCCTCGGTTTTACCAAGACTCTTAGCTTTAGCAGCTAACCATTCAATGGTTGCTTGCTTATTGGGGGTATTAAGTACTGGTAATTCAAAATCAAGTACAAGTGTATCGATCACTCTTAGTACGCTCTGTATACGCCAACCCCTATACTTCTCGAGTATACCGATCCAGCCCTCAATAATAAACAATGCATTATAACCGTCACGCTTAGCTGCTTCAACCAATAATTTTGCTTGTTCCCAAATCCTATTATCACGGATACTATTACCGAAATCCGTTACGGTTTTACGTTCTACTAGAACAGGTTTCTTTCCTGGACTAGCTAATAATAAGAAATCACCAGCAGGGAGATACTGAACTGCCACTTTTAATCCACGTGCTACAAGTTCTTTACGGAATTCTGGGTGTTTCGAGTCCTCGCGAGAGTCAATAATTATATCTACTGGTGCTAGCATCATTGTAGCCAATTAGTTATCACCCATAATTCTGTAGGTATATTTTAGACAATGCACTAATTAAAAAACTATCTAAAACATAAGTTGTTTTTACTTAAACCGTTTTTTAATAGCCAAAGTAATCAATCTAACAAATGGCGAAATGATTAATCCTATATACATACCTATCAGTAGATAAAGTGCCTTCCTTTGAAGAATAACCCCCATGATATCCATTTCATATGATTTAGTGAGAGCCATCCCATACGAGACAAGCGGTCCAAAGAATAATGCTAAGTAATACTTTTTTCCATACGGGTAGACTTTGGTTCCAAATAATATTGTTACAAAGAAAGCAATAATTATGATGGCATCTGCTAGATAGGAATTCATTACAGCAACTACAATAGGATCTCCAGGTACACCCAAGTAGTAATGATCGGTAACTGGATGTTCCCATGTAAGAATATCGGTACACGTAAAATTCCATATATAAACATATCCACTTCCACTACAAACATATCCCCCTCTACTCATATTAAGACCACAATGAACATCGCCCTCGACAATAGGAGGTTTAAAAAATACCATAGTACCATTAAATGGTTCTCTAGAATAACATGTGCCAGAAACAAACACTGCTTCAGCGTTTTGAAAATCAGATATGTTTAATTTACGCGGTTTCACCATGACTATATACTCATACGAAACAACAATACCAGTGCCCTCTAGGTACCCAAGTAATAGTGATGATAAATAGAAAATGACCAATACAATCAAAATTTTGTTTAAATACTTATGTTTCAACTTCGTCATAACACCTCCTCAAAAAGACATCCCGATAGGTAAATATGGGATCTGACGTAATATTGTTTATGGATCACTACATTGTCAAAGAATATTATAGTACAAAAATTCTGCAGGAGAAGGAATAGGCTGTAAGGCCCTAATCTCCATTCTCTTCAACTCTATATATTTTTCTATTACTTCTTTCCCCCATACAGGTTTAAGGAAATCATTATCATTCTCGAGCTCGCTTAAGGCTTCCGATAAACCTGCTGGAAGACTCTCTATACCTCTTCGCCTTGCTTCTTCTGGACATAACTTATAAGCATTAGTTCTCAAAGGTTCTCCTGGTTCTATCTTTTTCTCAATACCATCGAGGCCCGCCAACAGTATAGCTGATAACGCTAAATATGGGTTAGCTGTGGGATCGGGGGGTCTATATTCAATCCTTATCTTAGAGGGAGAATTATTTATTACGGGTACTCTCACTGCTGTACTTCTATTACCAATACCCCATGTCAGTAGCACAGGCGCTTCGTAACCGGGTACTAGTCTTCTATAGCTGTTTATTGTCGGTGACACTATTGCTGATAAACTCTTTCCATGCCTTAACAGTCCTCCTATAAAATACCTAGCGAGTCTGCTGAGTTCATTCTCTTCATTGGGATCATAGAATAGGTTTTTGCCATCTCTCCATAAACTAATATGGATATGCATACCACTACCATTGTCATATGGGAAAGGCTTAGGTAGAAAAACAGCTACATGATCGTCTAGTGATGCTGTCTTCCTAGCAAACAATTTGAATATTTGTATAAAATCACCAAGATCCAATGGGTTCATTGATTCACTAGTTATCTCAACTTGACCATTAGTTGCTACTTCATGATGGTTCTTTACTGTATGGAATCCTGCTTCAGCTAGCGAATCCATTATTTTTCTTCTTATGGATGAAACTTTATCTATCGATTCAGCAATATGGTAACCTTGTTTAATCGGGATGATTATCCCCTTACTAGATTCTTCAGAATCTATTATTAGCACCTGCTTATTGTTAGAAACGTTATACTCTATATTTTTCAATATAAAGAACTCTATTTCTACTCCAGCAATTACTTCATATCCTTTTTCCTTAAAAAGATCTATAGTTTTTTCCAATATGTATCGAGGATCACTTGGGTGTCTAGTCATATCCGGTCTATATACTCCGCCAATACATCCTATAAGATCGTTTTCCCATGGGATCTTGAACATTTTATTCATTATTGGTATTAGGTATAAGTCGCTGTAGCTTATGTCTGAGAATCCGTATACACTGCTTCCGTCAAATACTACTTTAACTGCGAGATCTTCTTTGTTCCTGATCTTTATGGATGTGTTCCTAAATATACCAAGTAAGTCTGTAAAATATA